>NZ_JBJDQL010000004.1:193641-322216 GCF_044903305.1 Streptomyces sp. NPDC019531
CGGCAGCCCCTGGGCACGGGGTCGAAGGGGCGGCAGCCCCTGGGCACGGGGTCGAAGGGGCGGCAGCCCCTGGGCACGGGGTCGAAGGGGCGGCAGCCCCTGGGGATGGGACGGGTAGGGGCGGTGGGGGCGAGAAAAGGCCCTACCGCTCAGAGCGACGCGCCTCCCGGACCCGGCGCAGCCTGTTCACCGTCACCGGGTCGAAGGCCAGGGCCCGTTCGTCGTCCAGCAGAGCGTTGAGCAGCTGGTAGTAGCGGACCGGCGCCAGGCCCAACTCCTCGCGTATCGCCCGCTCCTTCGCGCCGGGCCCCGAGAAGCCGCGGTGCTCCAGCGCGAGGATGTCCCGCTCCCTGCGGCCCAGCTCCGGATGCTCCATGCGAGGAACCGTAACCCCGGCCACCGACACCGACAGCGCCTACCCCGCGTTCTGCGCGGTCAGCTGCAGTGCGCGCAGCACCTCCGAAGGGCTCCCGCCCGAACCCACCGCCGCCCCGATCCGCTTCTTCACGGCCGCGCTGACGGAGGCCCAGGACGTCTTCCCCACCGGAGGGAGCTCCGAGTTGGGCAGCGCGTCGAGGAAGGGCTTGAGGTCGGCGTCCCGGGAGGACCCGCCCATGGCCGTGGAGGCGGAGTTGGTCACCGGCAGCAGGTCGTACTCCCGTGAGAACGCGAGCACGTTCTTCTCGCTGTAGACGAAGTCGAGGAAGTCCCCCACCTGCTCGGCGTGCCCGTTCTGCTTGAAGGCCATCATCCAGTCGGCGACCCCCATGGAGTTCTTGGTCCGCCCCTCGGCCCCGGGCATCGGCACCATCCCGAACTTCACCCCCTTCGCGGCAGCGATCTTCATCAGCGAGGGATGCCCGTCGAGCATCCCGACATCCCCCGCGGCGAACGCCGAGAACGCCGCCGCCCGGTTCAGGTTCCCGGGCGCGACAGGACCGGTCAGCCCCTTACCGACGAGGTCGTCCTTGAGCCAGGTGAGCGTCGCGACGTTCTCGCCGGAGTCGATGCCGTACGTCCCGAGTGAGTCGACGTACCCGCCGCCCCCACTGAGCAGCCACTGCATGGTCTCGGCCTGCGCCTCCTCAGGCCCGAGCGGCAGCGCGTACGGGTACTTCACCCCGTCCGCCTTCAGCGCCTCGGCGTCGGCGGCGAGCTGCTTCCAGGTCTTCGGCGGGGTGAGCCCGGCGTCGGCGAAGAGCGTCTTGTTGTAGAAGAGCAGCCGGGTCGACGCCGCGAACGGCATCCCGTACTGCACCCCGTTGATCCGCCCCGCGGAGGCGAGCTGCGAGACGAAGTCGGCCTGCTCCCGGATCCCGATCAGGTCGTCGGCCTTGTACAGCAGCCCCTTGTCCCCGTAGTCGGCGTACGCGCCGATCTGCGCCATGTCGGGCGCCTTCCCGGCGTCGACGAGCTCCTTGACCTTGCTGTCGACGTCGGTCCACGAGTACACACTGACGTCGATCTTCACACCGGAGTGCTTGGCCTCGTACTCCTTGACGATCTTGTCCCAGTACCTCTGGGAGCTGTTGGCCGAACTGTCGCCGTAGTCGGCGGCGACCAGCCTCAGCGTCACCTCGTCCGATCCGCTCCCCAGTCCGCAGCCGCCCAAGACCGCCGTCATGCCCAGTGCGGACACCGCCGCGATCGTTCCCGTCCTACGCCGCCGCACCGACAACCGCCCCACACTCACGTTCGAAAGCTTTCGAAAAGTCATACATATCTCCGCCCTCAGGTCTACACCACGTGAGTGGACTAGACCTCTCACGGGTCAAAGGGTCACACTGTCCCCGTGAGACATGTCATCGCCCTCGACGTGGGCGGCACCGGGATGAAGGCGGCCTTGGTGGGCGCGGGCGGCGAGTTCCTGCACCAGGCCCGCCGGGCGACCGGCCGTGAGCGCGGCCCGGACGCGGTCGTCGACGGCATCCTCGACTTCGCCGCCGAGCTGCGCGCGTACGGCACCGAGCACTTCGGCGCCCCCGCGCTCGCGGCCGGTGTCGCCGTCCCCGGCATCGTCGACGAGGAGCAGGGCGTCGCGGCCTACGCCGTCAACCTGGGCTGGCGGAACCTCCCCCTGCGCGCACTGCTCACGGACCGCCTCGACGGCGCCCCGGTCGCCCTGGGCCACGACGTCCGCACCGGCGGCCTCGCCGAGGGCCGCGTGGGCGCGGGCAAGGGCGCCGACCGCTTCCTGTTCGTCGCCCTGGGCACCGGCATCGCCAGCGCGATCGGTTTCGCCGGCCGGGTGGAGGCGGGCGCCCACGGTTTCGCGGGCGAGATCGGACACATCGTCGTACGACCGGACGGCACGCTCTGCCCGTGCGGCCAGCGGGGCTGCCTGGAGCGGTACGCCTCCGCGGCGGCGGTCAGCGAGGCATGGGCGTCGGTCACCGGGACCCCGGAGGCGGATGCGGCGGACTGCGCGAAGGCGGTGGCGGCCGGGGATCCGAAGGCCCGGGAGGTCTGGCAACGAGCCGTGGACGCCCTGGCCGACGGCCTGGTCACCGCTCTCACCCTCCTGGACCCCGGCACCCTGATCATCGGTGGCGGCCTGGCCGAGTCGGGGGAAACGTTGTTCACACCGCTGCGGGAGGCAATCCGCCAACGGATCACCTTCCAGAAGCTCCCGACGATCGTCCCGGCGGCCCTGGGCGACACGGCGGGTTGCCTGGGCGCCGGCCTACTGGCCTGGGATCTCGTCAACAAGACCGACGGTACGGAGGCAACGAGCTGATGGCAGCCCACCCAGGGGCGCGGGACAGCGCTGAATCTGCGGCTACCGCCGCGCGTGCGCGACCAGCCACGACGAACCCGCACCCCGCAACGGGCAATGCGCCCCTCGTCCTGTCCGGCGCAACAGTCGTCCTCCCCACAGGAACCGTCCAAAACGGCCAAGTGATCGTCGACGGCACCCGAATCATCGCCGACGCCCCGCAGAACGCCCAGCTCCTCGACGTGACCAACCACTGGCTGGTCCCCGGATTCATCGACCTCCACAACCACGGCGGCGGCGGAGCCTCATTCACCTCGGGCACGAGCGACGACGTACTCAAGGGAATCCACACCCACCGGACCCACGGCACCACCACCCTCGTCGCCTCCACCGTCACCGGCGACATGGACTTCCTCGCCCAACGAGCGGGACTCCTCTCCGAGCTGGCCGAGCAGGGCGACATCGCCGGTATCCACTTCGAGGGCCCGTTCATCTCGCCCTGCCGTAAGGGCGCGCACTCCGAGGAACTCCTGCGCGACCCCGACCCGGCGGAGGTCCGCAAGCTGATCGACGCCGCGCGCGGGAAGACCGCCATGGTCACGCTGGCCACCGAACTCCCCGGCGGCATCGACTCCGTACGGCTCCTCGTCGAGCACGGCGTCATCGCGGCGATCGGGCACACGGACGCGACGTACGAGCAGACCGTCGAGGCGATCGACGCGGGCGCCACCGTGGCCACGCACCTGTTCAACGCGATGCCGCCGCTGGGCCACCGCACCCCCGGCCCCATCGCCGCCCTCCTGGAGGACGAGCGGATCACGGTCGAGCTCATCAACGACGGCACGCATCTGCACCCGGCCTCGCTGCAACTGGCGTTCCATCACGCGCGTTCAAAGAGGGTCGCGTTCATCACCGACGCCATGGACGCGGCGGGCTTCGGCGACGGCCGCTACCTGCTCGGCCCTCTGGAGGTCGAGGTCAGCGAAGGCGTCGCCCGCCTGGCCGAGGGCGGTTCCATCGCCGGTTCGACCCTCACCCTGGACCGCGCCTTCAAGCGGGCGGTGACCGTCGACCGGCTCCCGGTCGAGGACGTCGTCGCCGCGATCTCCGCCAACCCGGCCCGGCTGCTGGGGATGGACGACCGCATCGGCTCACTGGAGCCCGGCAAGGACGCCGACCTGGTGCTTCTGGACCATCAATTCGACCTCAAGGGCGTCATGCGCCGGGGTGAATGGGTGGTCGCTCCCCAACTGGGGTGATGTGTCCCGCTGTTGAGGTCGGGGTCGTCCTGGAAGACTGGACGGGCTCAATTTCTGCCTTCGGGGGAGGTCGGTCCAGGTGATCCTCACGGTCACGCTGAACACCGCTCTCGACATCACCTATCGCGTACGGTCGTTACGGCCGCACACCAGCCACCGGGTCACCGAGGTCACCGAACGCCCGGGCGGCAAGGGGCTGAACGTGGCCCGGGTGCTCGCCGCGCTCGGCCACGAGGTGACGGTCACCGGTTTCTCGGGCGGCGCCACGGGCCGTATCGTCCAGGACCAACTCACCGCCGTACCGGGCCTGGTGGACGCGCTCGTCCCGGCCACCGGCCCGACCCGCCGCACGATCGCGGTGGTGGACGAACTCACCGGCGACACGACCCAGCTCAACGAGCCGGGTCCGACGGTGACTTCGGCGGAGTGGTCGGCCTTCCAGGAGGCGTACGAGGATCTCGTCCCGGCCGTCTCGGCGGTGGCCCTGTGCGGGAGTCTGCCGCCGGGGGTGCCGGTGGGGGCGTATGCGGGCCTGGTCCGCACGGCGAAGGCGGCCGGGGTCCCGGTCCTCCTCGACACCAG
The DNA here is from genome assembly GCF_044903305.1 of Streptomyces sp. NPDC019531. Taxonomy (NCBI): domain Bacteria; kingdom Bacillati; phylum Actinomycetota; class Actinomycetes; order Kitasatosporales; family Streptomycetaceae; genus Streptomyces; species Streptomyces sp. NPDC019531. Next base: position 198,199 of record NZ_JBJDQL010000004.1, read on the forward strand.
CGGTGAGGCGTTGCGCCGCGGGGTCGCCGCCCGCCCCGACATCGTGAAGCCGAACGCCGACGAACTGGCCGAACTGACCGGCTCCCACGAGCCGTTGCGCGCGACACAGGACGCGCGGCGCAGGGGGGCCCGTGCCGTCGTCGCCTCGCTGGGCGCACGGGGGCTGCTGGCGCTCACCCCGGAGGGCCGCTGGCACGCGCTCCCGCCCACTCCCGTGCACGGCAACCCCACCGGCGCCGGCGACGCGGCGGTCGCAGGCCTCCTCACCGGCCTGCTGGATCAACTCCCCTGGCCGGACCGTCTCACCCGCGCGGTCGCCCTGTCGGCGGCCGCTGTCCTCTCTCCGACAGCAGGCGACTTCGACCACACGACGTACGAGAAACTCCTGGCCGGAGTGTCGGTGACAGCGACCTGAAACCGCACTTGGCCGAAAAGCGCCCTTTCCCTCCTGTTGACCAGATGATCGGATGATCACTCGTTCGCTACATGACCAATAGCGAAGAACATAAGGGGAAAGCTCGATGAGCATGCTCAAAACAAGCCTGACCACGGTGGCTCTGACCGCCGCACTGCTGGGCGGCGCCTTGGCCACACCGGCCGCGGCGGCCGATCCCAACACCTGCCCGACGGGCAAGTTCTGCGGATGGTCGGGGAAGAACAGGACCGGGACCAGGACGGTCTACTCCGAAAAGCCCGGCTGTTACCCTCTCGACCACATCGCCAAGTCCGTCTCGAACCAGACTTCTTACAAGCTGGTTTTCTGGAAGGCCACCCTCGGCTGTGCCACCGGCACCAAGCTGGTCACGCTGAAGCCGGGCACCTACTCGGACAACCCCGGCAGCGCCAACTCGGTCGAGATTTACGGCTGAGGTGCGACAAAAGCGCTCGACCTGAAGTTCACGATGCTCGACAGCCGCCGGGAGTCAACACCTCCGGCGGCTGCTGTGCCCCTGCCCGCGCCCCTACTGGTCGACGTTCTCCGTGACGGAGAACTGGTCGAGCAGGGCGTTGCACTGGTTGCCCTGCTGGCACGAGAGCTGAATCGTGTTGGTGCCCTTGGTCAGGGAGACCTGGGCCCAGGTCTCCTGCCATTCGTTGGCGGGAAGCCCACCGAAGTTCTTCATGTTCAGCGGCCGGGATGCGGCCTTCCCGTTGACCGTCATCGTCCCATTGGCGTCTTCGGCGGGGAGGCTGTAGCGGACGTAGACCCGATAGGTGCCGGCCTTCTCGATGCCGTTGACGGTCCAGGTGACCGAGGCGCCCACCTGGTTGAAGCCCTGCACGTAGACGCCGCCGTCGGCCTGGGCGCCCTTCACGTCGGAAGCGGTGCTCGTGCCGCCCTCCAGGCGCATCGTCTTCGCGTCGGCCTTCGGAAGGTCGGCCGCCGCCCCCGCCGACGAGGACGACGCGCTCGGCTTCGAGCTCGCGGACGTGCTCGGCGTCGTCGCCGCCTGGTTGCCGCTGTCGTCCTTCTGGTCGTCGCCGCCGGCCATCGCGATGCCGATGCCGATGACCACCGCGGCGACCACCGCGATCGCGCCGATCAGCAGGCCCTTGGTGTTGGGCCCGCCGCTCCGGCCGCCGCCACCGCTGTAGCCCGGCATGGGCTGCTGGCTGGTGGGTGCGGAGCCCGGGAAGGTCTCGGGGGCCGCGTAGTGGGCGGTGGGCTGACCGTAAGCGCCCTGCTGCTGCGGGACCTGGCCGTACGGGCCGTTCGGCGCGGCCGGTGCCTGCTGCTGGCCGTACTGCCGCTGGCCGACCGAACGCGTCCGGTTGACGGAGTTCGGGTAGCCGTAGCCGTAACCGCCGCCGGACGGCGGCTGGGCGCCGTTGGCCTGGCCGTCGGCGTAGAGGTAGCCGAACGGGTCTTCGTCCTCGGGCGGGCTCGCGCCGTTGTTGCCGGACGTCATCCCTTGGTACTCCTCAGCAGGTGCGGAATCGGATGCGAGACGTGGAGTCAGAATGGCGAGCCTACCCGCTCCCGATGCCGCAAACGGGTGACTCGGATCGCATCAGCTCGCTGACCTGGGGATCATCCCGCGCGTCTGTGCTGTTTGGGACGAGATCGTTTCTCGACGTACATCCGCTCGTCGGCTGACTTCAACACTTCGTCCGCGGTCATGCCGCAGTGCGCCCAGCCGATACCGAAGCTGGCGCCGACCCGGACGGCCCGCCCCTCGGCCCGGATCGGCTGGATGATCTCGTTGCGCAGGCGTACGGCGAGGTCCGCCGCGTCGGCCTTGCCGAGCCCGTCGGCGAGGATGACGAACTCGTCGCCGCCGAGCCGGGCCACGGTGTCGCCGTCGCGCACGCACTGGGACAGCCGCCGGGCGACCTCGATGAGGACCGCGTCGCCGGCGTTGTGCCCGAACCGGTCGTTGATCGACTTGAAGCCGTCGAGGTCGCAGAAGAGCACCGCGAGCCCCTTGGTGCCGTCGTCGCGCTCCCCCTCGGGGGCGGCGGTGTGCACATGGTGGTCGAAGGTGTCGTACGCCTCGGCGCCGCCGGACCGGAAGTCGAAGCCGTGGCCGTTCGCGTCGAAGGCCGGGTGGCCGAAGGCCGCGTCCATGGTCTCCAGGGCGCCCGCGTGGGCGGAGCGCTGGCAGAGCCGGGAGGACAGCCGCGAGCGCAGCTCGGCGGAGTTCGGCAGGCCGGTGAGCGAGTCGTGGGAGGCGCGGTGGGCGAGCTGGAGCTCGCGGCGCTTGCGGTCCTCTATGTCCTCGACGTGGGTGAGCAGGAAGCGCGGCCCGTCGGCGGCGTCGGCGACCACCGAGTTGCGCAGGGACACCCAGACGTACGTGCCGTCCCGGCGCCCGAGGCGCAGCTCGGCCCGTCCCCCCTCCGCCGAGGTGCGCAGCAGGGTGCCTATGTCCTCGGGGTGGACGAGGTCGGAGAAGGCGTAGCGGCGCATCGCGGACGCGGGGCGGCCCAGGAGGCGGCACAGGGCGTCGTTGGTGCGCAGGATCCGGCCGTGCTGGTCGCCGCCCATCTCGGCGATGGCCATGCCGGAGGGGGCGTACTCGAAGGCCTGCCGGAAGCTTTCCTCGCTGGCCCTGAGGGCCTGCTGCTCCCTTTCGAGCCTGACCAGTGCGCGCTGCATGTTCGCGCGCAGACGCGCGTTGCTGATCGCGATGGCGGCCTGGAACGCGTACATCTGGAGCGCTTCGCGGCCCCATGCGCCCGGTCGGCGGCCGTTGCGCGGCCGGTCCACCGAGAGCACGCCGATCAGCTCGCCGCACTGGCCGCCCTTCACGTTCGGCGTGTACATCGGCGCGAACAGCCGGTCGGAGGGGTGCCACTCGTCCTCGAAGCGGGGCGCGGGGCCGTCGGTGTACCACTGCGGGACGTCGTCGTCGTCGAGGATCCAGCCCTCGGTGTGCGGGATGAAGACCAGGTCGCCCCAGGTCTCACCCATGCTCAGCCGGCGCTCCCAGGACTCGCGGGAGCCCACTCGGCCGGTGATCAGTGACTCGGCGGCCTGGTTCCCGGAGAAGGCGGCGACGACGAGGTCGCCGTCGGGGCGCACGAGGTTGACGCACGCCAGCTCGTAGCCGAGTGCCTGGGTCACGCCGTTCGCAACCGTCTGCAGTGTGTCCGCAAGGCTGCGCGCGGTGTTCATGTCGGCCATGACCTCGTGCAGCTGTCGCAGGGACGCAAGGCGGACGTAAGGCTCCGACTCGGTCTCCATTGCTCGCCCTCCCCCCGAGACCTCGCAGTGAATCAAGGGTCATCTGTCCAGCCACTGAATCACAGCGCGCTCCCCGCTCGGTACACAGGGTCAACAATTGGCACCTCTTGTGACTCAAGTCACAGCGAAAGATGAGCAATTGAACGGGGTTTCTGCGTTTTTCCTGTGCGTTTACTGAACGCAAAATTTGCGTGTTTGTGGAGGCCCAGGTGAGCCGTCCGTCGCTAGTCCTAGGTCCGGTCTCGGGCGGAGGCCCGATGCGGGGCACGCGGCGCCGAGATTAGCGTTTCCGTGTGCCGAACACTCACGCCCCCGCCGTCCCGATGATCCCCGCGCCCGCCTCCGGGCATGCTGTGGGGGTGAGCAACGACGAGTTCCGTGCCGCCATGTCCCGGCTCGCCGCCGGTGTGGTCCTGGTGACCGCGTTCGAGCCCCCGCTCGACACCGAGGGCCCCAAGGGCGAGGACGTCGGCATGACGGCCACGGCATTTCTGTCGGTCTCCCTCGACCCCCCTTTGGTGCTGGTCAGCCTGCGTACGGGCTCCCGCATGGACGACCTCCTCGACGAGCAGCCGCACTGGGCGGTCTCCGTCCTGTCCGAGAGCCAGCGGCACATCGCCGGCCGCTTCGCCATGAAGGGCCGCATCAGCGACCGGCTCCTGTTCGAGGACATCCCGTACGTCCGCGGCTCGGCCACCGGCGCCGTACTGGTGAGCGGCGCCCTCGCCACCCTGGAGTGCCGCACCGAACAGCGCGTGCCGGCCGGCGACCACACCCTGGTGATCGGCCGCGTCCTGACGGCGGACGTGCCGAGCGCGGACGGCGGGCCACTGGCGTATTTCCGTGGCAGGTACCGGCAGTTGGGATGAATTCCGTGGCCGCCTGCTGAACGCCCGGACTAACGTCCCCGGATGACCTCCTCGATCTCCGCACCCCGCCTCGAAAAGATCACACCCGTGAATTTCGAATCCGCCACCGGCATACGCGTCCGGCCCGAGCAGGAATTCGCGGTCTCCCCCGTCATGCAGTCCCTCGCCGAGGCGTACGTCCATCCCCCGGGCGTCGCCTGGCCCCGCCTGATCGTCGACGGCGACCGCCCGGTCGGCTTCCTGATGGCCTTCCTCGACATCGACTGGCGCACCGACGGCGGCAGCGTGACCCGCTCCGGTCTGTGGCGGCTGAACATCGCGGCCGAAGCGCAGGGCAAGGGGTACGGCCGCTTCGCCGTCGAGTCCGTCGCCGAGGAGCTGCGCCGCCGGGGCACCAAGGAGCTGTACGTCACCTGGCACGAGGGCCCCGACGGCCCGGCGGACTTCTATCTGAAGCTCGGTTTCCGCAGGACCGGGGAACTCAGCGAGGGCGAGACGGTGGGCGTGCTCGGCCTCGACTAGACCAGGGTGACGTCGAGCCGGGCCGCCCGCTCCGGGTCCGTGGTGATGTCGATGACGGTGATCCGGTCGTGTACGAACGTGAACGCGAGCGTTCGCTCCACGCGGCCGTCCCGCAGAAGGGCGATGCCGGTGCGGCCCTCGACGAGCGCGGGCACGGCGGCTCCGGCGATGTGCCGTGCGTAACTGGTCGCGCCCTTGGCCACGGCCGTCGCCCCCGTGGTCACCCCGGCCTCCGTGCGCACCACGACATCCGGGTCGAGCACGTCCAGCAGCCCGTCGAAGTCACCGTCGCGCGCGGCGGCGAGGAAGGCGTCGACGAGTTCGCGTCGGCGGGCGGGGGTGACGGAGTCGCTGTCCGCGCCCTGCGCTCCCCGCACCCGTCGCCGGGCCCTGCTGGCGAGCTGCCGGGTGGCCGCCGGGCTCTTGCCGACGACGCCGGCGATGTCGTCGTACGGGACGCCGAAGAGGTCGTAGAGGACGAAGGCGAGCCGTTCGGCGGGGGTGAGGGTGTCGAGGACGACGAGGAGGGCGGAGCCGACCGAGTCGGCGAGGAGGGCGTCCTGTTCGGGGTCCGGTGTGACGGCGGGGAGCGGCGTCTCGGGCTGCAGGGGCTGTTCGGCGCGGGTCCTGCGGGAGCGGAGCATGTCGAGGCAGACCCGCCCGACGACCGTCGTCAGCCAGCTCCCGAGGTTGTCCACCTCCCGCACGTCGACCCGGCTGAGCCGCACCCAGGCCTCCTGCACGGCGTCCTCGGCCTCGCCCTCCGACCCGAGCATCCGCCGCGCCACGGCCCGCAGACGCATCCGGTGTGCCTCGAACCGCTCGGCCAGGAAGTCACTGTCGCTCATGGGTCACCGCTCTCGTCGCCGTCCGCTGTCGGTCAGTTGACGGACGAGAGGGGGAGAGATGTGACACCCGCCGAGTTCCGCTACCGATCTGCGTCGCCGTCCCCGGGCACCTCCAGGTCGTCGGGGGCCGGTCCCGTGTGGAAGATCGGCCAGCAGATCTCGGTGCGCCACTCGGCCGGGTCCGTGCTCTCGTGGCGTCCGACGGGGTAGTACTCGCGGATCGGGCCGTCCACGGCCAGGGCGTGCTCGGCGACGTAGGCGCCCAGCGTTCCGTAGGCCAGGTCGATGTTCTTGTGCGGGCCGCGGTGGACGATCGTGGCCAACTCGACCGGAGGGACCACCAGTTCGGCGACCCGGCCCATCGGGCGTACCGGTCCGGCGCACGGTACGAAGATCGTCGCCGATCCGTGCTCGTGGGTGAACAGGTCGTTGCTGAAGATCCCGCCGGCCGGTCCGTCGGCGGCCAGTCCCTGGGCGTCCAGCGTCGCGCGGATCTCACCGAGCGCGCCCTGGTACCAGGTCAGCGCCTCCGTGACGTCGACCGTCTCGGTGATCGCGGCCGCGGGTGTGGCCGGGACACGGCGGCGCCCGATCTCGGCCCGGGCGGCGCCCGGCGGGTGCGTGAGCAGGTCGCGCAGCGAGGCGACGGCGTTCTGGGCGCGGGTCAGCGCCTGCTCCATCTGGTTCAGATGCGCGGCGATCAGCGCGTTGCGCGTCTCGATGTCGGGAGCGGCCAGCACCTTGGCCACCTGCTCGACCGGCATGTCCAGGGCGCGGAAGCGGCGGATGATCTGCGCGGTCGGGATCTGCGCGGTGGTGTAGTGCCGGTACCCGGTGTGCCGGTCCACCTCGTCCGGCTCCAACAGGCCCACCCGGTGGTAGTAGCGCAGTGTCTTCACGCCCAGATGGGTGGCCCGGGCGAAGTCCCCGATCGGCAGGGTGGCGTCCATACCCGTCACTGTGCCACCTCCCCTTGGGGGAGAGTCACGGGTCCGCGCGGGGCTTGCCCCTCTCGCAAGGGCACGTCACAGGCTTGCTGCCAGGTGGTCGACCGGACCGCCGCCTCGAAGGGAGCAAGACCATGACCATGACCGCGCCCCTGCCGCCCGTCGTCGCCGAGTACCTGGCGGCGGTCAACGCCTTCGATCTCGACCGGATGGTCGCGACCTTCGCCCCGGACGCCTACGTCAACGACGCGCGCCGCGAGATCAACGGTGTGGACGCCATCCGGCGCTGGGCCGAGAAGGAGATGGTCGGAGACAAGGTCACGATGGAGGTGCGCGAGGTCGTCGACCACCACGGCGACACCATCGTGCGCTCCCGCTACGACGGCACGTACGACAAGACCAACCTCCCGGCCGAGCTGGTGATGTCGGACTACTTCAGCGTCCGCGACGGCAGGATCGTCAGCCTCGCCGTGATCCGCAACCAGCCCTCGCCGTACTGAGACCCGTGGAAGCCGTACTGAGATCCGTGGAAAGCGAGAAGCACCCCATGAGTTACACCCTCGACCCGGAGCTGGTCCCGGTCCTGGCCGCCATGGCCGCCCAGGCCGCGGACGCTCCCGCCCGCGAGCGCGGGGACTGGCGGGCGCTGCGGGAGGCCGGAAACCTCGGCCAGGCCGCCATGGCGGCCCTGGTCCCCCCGGTCACCGGGATCAAGACCACCACCCACTTCGCCACCGCACTCGACGGGACCCGGATCGAACTGCGCTGGTACACCACCGGCGAGCGGACCGCGCCCGGCCCGGCCGTGCTCTACGCCCACGGCGGCGGCATGGTCCTGGGCGACCTGGACGCCTACGACACCCTGCTGTCCTGGTACGTCGCCCACAGCCGGGTGCCGTTCCTGTCCGTCGGCTACCGACTCGCCCCCGAGGCCACCGGCACCACCCTCGCCGAAGACGTCTTCGCCGGTCTCACCTGGCTGGTCGGACACGCGGACGAGATGGGCGTGGACACCGGCCGCATCGCGGTGATGGGCGACAGCGGCGGCGGCGCGCCCGCGGCCGCCACCGCGATCCTCGCGCGGGACCGGCAGGTGCCCCTGGCCCGGCAGATCCTGGTCTATCCGATGCTCGACGACCGCAACCAGACTCCCGACCCGGCCCGCGAGCCCTTCCTGACCTGGACCTACGACAACAACCACACCGCCTGGAACGCGGTGCTCGGCGACACGCTGGGCACCGAGGCCGTGTCGCCGATCGCCGCACCGGCCCGCCTGCGGGACTTCACCGGCCTGGCCCCCGCCTACATCGACACCGGTGACCTGGACATCTTCCGCGACGAGGACATCTCCTACGCGGCGCGCCTCGCCGCCGCAGGCGTCCCGGTCGAACTGCACGTCCACCCCGGCGTCCCGCACGGCTGGGACCGCATCGCGCCCCAGTCCCAGCCCGCCCGGCGCGCCTTCACCGACCGCGTCCGCGTCCTCGCCGCCCTCTGACCGCCTATCGTCTGCCGCTTCGGCGATCACTGACCTGTGGACTCTGCGACGTGAGCGGCCAGTGGCCGGCGGTGGTGACGGAGGTCAGGAGGTGCTGCGCGCGGGCCACGTAGTGGGGGACCGCGACGCCTGCCGGGCCGGTGGCGGGGTGGCGGTAGCTGACCGACAGGCCGTCATGCGTACGCATGATCCACAGGCACACCTCGTCCAGATCAGCAGGACGCGGTGCGGGCGGATGTTACGGCGCGAACGGCCCCGGCTCCGGGAGATGGAGCCGTCAGCCCCAGTCCCGTCCCGATCGCCCCCGCTTGGTGTCGGAGCGCTGCTTCTTCTCCCGCAGCCGCCGCTCATTGATCCCACGCGGGATACGCGTCGGCCGGCGCGGCTTCGGCGGCGGCGCCGTCGCCTCGGCCAGCAGCGCCGCCAGTCGCACGGCCGCGGTCTCGCGGTTGCGCCACTGCGAGCGGTGCTCGGAGGAGCGGACGGTGACGACGCCGTCGACGAGCCGCCCGGCCAGCTTGGCGAGCGCCCGCTGCTTCCACACGTCGGGCAGGGACTCGGTCCGCTCGACGTCGAAGCGCAGTTCGACCTGCGAGTCACTGGTGTTGACGTGCTGACCGCCCGGCCCGGACGACCGCGAGAAACGCCACATGAGCTCGGCCTCGGGAAGCGAGACGGAGCCGCGGATGACATAGGGACCGGACATGAGGTCCATGTTCCCGGCTCTGTCCGGTCCACGTCACCCCAATATCGCCGGACCGCCTTCCGACTTGGTAAAGAAAGTAAAGACACGGGGAACCTCTGACACCCCTCGCGGCGTTCATAGGGGTAGCTGTAGCTTCGAGCCCGTACTGCCGTACATAGACGGCTTAACGAGGGAAGGACTCCCAAACCATGGCTGTAAGCCTGTCCAAGGGTGGCAACGTCTCGCTCACCAAGGAGGCTCCGGGCCTGACCGCCGTCACCGTGGGCCTCGGCTGGGACGTCCGCACCACCACCGGCACGGACTTCGACCTCGACGCCTCGGCGATCGCGGTCAACACGCAGGGCAAGGTCTACTCCGACGGCCACTTCGTGTTCTTCAACAACAAGCAGACCCCGGACCAGACCATCGTCCACACCGGTGACAACCGCACCGGCGAGGGCGCGGGCGACGACGAGGCGATCAACGTCAACCTGGCCGGTCTCCCGGCCGACGTCGACAAGATCGTCTTCCCGGTCTCGATCTACGACGCGGAGAACCGCTCGCAGAACTTCGGCCAGGTCCGCAACGCCTACATCCGCATCGTCAACCAGGCCGGCGGCGCCGAGATCGCCCGCTACGACCTCTCCGAGGACGCGGCCACGGAGACGGCCATGGTCTTCGGCGAGCTGTACCGCAACGGCGCGGAGTGGAAGTTCCGCGCGGTGGGCCAGGGCTACGCGTCCGGCCTGGTCGGTATCGCCCAGGACTTCGGCGTGAACGTCTGACGTTCGATGCGTTGAGCGGGAGCCCCTGGTCGTACCGGCCGGGGGCTCCGTTCTGTCTTTACGCCTGCGAGACGAACGCGGTCCAGCTGGCCGGGGTGAAGTCCAGGCGGGGGCCGGTGGTGGTCTTGGAGTCGCGGACGTGGACGGTTGCAGTGGTGGTGGCGATCTCGACGCAGGACTCGCCATTGGTTCCGCCGCTGTAGCTGCTCTTGAACCACGCCAGTTCGGAGGCGTCCCCGTTGGGGCCCTTGCGGATCATGTTTCTCCCAGCAGTTGCTCGATGAAGGTCAGCGACTCCCGTGGAGAGAGAGCCTGCGCCCGGATCGTGCCATATTGCAGTTCGATGATGCGCAGCTGTTTCGGGTCCGTGGTCGGGCGGCCGTTGAAAACGCCGTCGGCGCGAGCCACTGCCGTCCCGTCCGGGAACTTCAGCAACTCGATCCTGCCGTCCAGCCCCGGATGGGGGTCGTTGTTGGTCGGCATGACCTGAAGTGTGACGTTACGCAACCGCCCCACCTCCAGAAGGCGTTCGAGCTGCCGCCTCCACACCATTGTGCCCCCGACTTGGCGACGCAGCGGTGCCTCTTCCAGTACGAAGTGGATCGACGGGGCCGGGTCACGCTCGTAGACCGACTGCCGGGCCAGTCGAGCGGCCACCATGCGTTCCACGTCGTCAGGTGAGTACGGCGGCTGCGCTGCCTCGATCACGGTGCGCGCATGCTCCGGCGTCTGCAACAGCCCAGCGATGATGTTGCACTCGTACACGCCGATCTCAATCGCCTGCGCTTCCAACTTGGCCAGCTCCCGCACCTTCTTGGGATACCGGACCTTCTTGACGTCCTCCCAAGTCGCGGAGATGAGCCCACCGGCCCCCAACACCTCGTCGGACCTGTCCAGATACTCCTGCCGGGGAATCCGCTTCCCGCCCTCGACCTTGTAGACCAGGTCCTCGCCGTACCCAACGGCCTCCCCGAACTCGGCGGCCCGCATCCCCACCGCCTCCCGCCTCAGCTTCAACTGCCGTCCCACGGTGGCGATCACCGCGACACCCCACTCGTCGTCGGGGTCGACCTCCCACCCGGGCTCGACCGCTTCACCGTCCACACTCATCGCGCGCCCCTCCGCCGTACGTCCATACCCGCGACGCCCCTACCCGTACGACCGCCCCCGACAGCCCGGACACGACCGGACAAGCTCCGGACAGTCACCGTACGCATCGGCGCAGTCACTGTTCACGGTAAGCAAGCGACACCACTCTGAGTGATGTGAATCAAGAAACCGCCACCATCAGGAACTTCAGCGTTCAGCTGTCCCCCACCCCACGAGGAGCCCGCCTGGCCCGACTCCTGACAGGCGAGCAACTACGCGACTGGGGACTCCCGTTGGACCCGGCGGAGCACATCGTGGCGGAGCTGGCGGCGAACGCGGCCACGCACGGCAGGGTCCCGGGCCGCGACTTCCTCCTGACGCTCTACGTCGTCGGCGGCACCCTGCGCATCGAGGTCACCGACACCCGGGGCGATCGGCTGCCGAACGTCCGACTCCTCGCGCCGGACGCCGAGTCGGGCCGTGGGCTCGCACTTGTGGACGCCCTCGCGGACCGGTGGGGTGTCGCACCGGGGCGCCGCCCCCGCAAGACGGTGTGGGCGGAAATCGACCTCTCACCGAACGCCAGAAACCCGTACTCCGGTGTTGGGGGCGGTCTTTCCCAAAGAACTCCGGGGTGAAAGAAACCCGACCAAACCCCACCCCTCCTCCCGCTCGGAGCGCAGCTCACCCGCGCGAGTGAACATCGCCAACTCAGCTGGATTTCGGCCCGGTTGCTTGCTCTACGCTCAGCGCGACACAACCGCGGACCTGCTGCGGACATACAACGGCCCTCGCCGGGACTGGCATCCCATTGCGAGGGCCTGACCACCAAGGAAGAGAACGCTTCCCGATGGACATGCAAAACCCTAGCGCGCCCCCGCGCGCCCAGTCCCGTACCGCGGGCAAAAACCACCCCCGCGTGGGTGGTCTGATCCACGACAACGCCCGCCACACCGAACGCTTCACGGTGATCGGCAACCACCTCGCCCAGCACCCGGAGCTCTCCCTGCTGGCGATCGGTCTGGCGTGCCACATCCAGTCGCTGCCCAAGGGTGCCCCCGTCGACATCAAGACCCTCTCCGCCCGCTTCCCCGAGGGCCGGGACCGTATCGCCGCGGCTCTACGGGAACTGGAAGCGCACGGCTACCTCCGCCGCACCCGCGAACGCGTCCCCGGCGGCCGTATCGTCACCCGCACCACTTCCTGCAACCAGCCCGGCCGACGTCACGCGGACCCGGACCCGCCCCGGAAGCCCGCCAGACGTCCCACCCCGGACAAACCACGCAGGAAACTCCCTTCGGTCCCGCAGCCCGGCTACCCCGCCCCCGTCCTCCTCCAGCAGGCCATCGACGTCCTGGCCACCCTCCGCCGCCACGACCCCCGCCTGCTCCTGTCGGCCACGGACACGGAACACCTGGCCCCCGGAGTCGCCGCCTGGCTGGAACGGGAGGTCACCCCCACCGCCGTACGCCACGCCCTCACCACGGACCTCCCCGCGGAACCCCTGCACCGCCCGGCAGCCCTCCTGGCCCACCGCCTCACCGCCCAGCTGCCGCCCCTGCCCCCGTATCGGCCCCCGGCCCCACCTCCGGAGGTACGCCACCCGCAGCAGACCTGCGACGGCTGCGACCGCGTCTTCCGCGCCCCGGAACCCGGCCGCTGCCGAGACTGCCGATGAGATCTCCCGGAGGCCGCCTAGCATGGACGTGACGATCCTGGCCCCTGGGCACAGACGAGGAGCGAGCGCCATGACCATCGCGCCGGACGACATGCGGCAGGGCGCATCGCTTCTCTACCGGGCCATGCGGGACTTCGTGCAGTCCACGGACGACACCCTTCCCGGCAAGTTCGAGATCACCAAGGAAGGGATCGTCCTCGACATGATGTCGCCCTCCAAGCCGCACGAACTCACCGTGCTGCGCGTCCGCAAACGCCTGGAGCAGGTGATGCCGGAGGTGCTTGTGGCTCACACGGGCGAACCCGACGTCGAGGACGAGCCCGAGGGCATCATGCGCCGTCCCGATGTGATGGTGATCACCGAGGCAGAGATGGAAGGAGACGGCTCCTTCGACCCCCGCTCGATCGTGGCTGCCGTAGAGATCGTCTCCCGTTCCAATCCCGACAACGACTGGGTCAGCAAGGTCCGCGACTACCCCCTGATCGGCATCCCCATCTACGCGATCTTCGACCCCCGCACCGGCACCGGCGCCGTCCTCACCGACATCCACCCCACCCCCGACGGCCCCCGTTACGCCACCCGCAAGGACTTCGTGTACGGCGAGGACGTCACCATCGGCGACTGGACGATCTCCACGGACAACCTGCCGCGGTACAAGGACTCCTAGATCCATGGAAGCCGGAGTCACCGCGGACGACGTCGACCTTGCCGTGCGGCTCGCCGTGGGCGTCCTTAGGGACGCACCCGCGCAGGGGTGGGGCGCCAAGGCCGGTTCGCTGGAGTGGGACTGCTGGGAGACCGCCGAGCACCTCGCCAACGACCTGCTCTACTACGCCGTTCAGCTGGGGCCGCAGAGCCCGCCGCTGGACACCCATGTGCCGTTCGCGTTGAACCGGAAGAGGCCGGACGGGCCCCCGGTCTTCGTCCATGCGGAGCGTGACGCGGGTCCGGCCGGCCTGTTGCAGGTGCTGGAGGCGTGCGGCGCGCTGCTGGTCGCCATGGTGCGTACGACGCCGCCCCGGGTTCGCGCCCACCACGCCGCCGGGGTGTCGGACCCCGAAGGGTTCGCGGCGATGGGGGTGGTGGAGACGCTGGTACACACGCACGATCTGGCGGAAGGCTTCGGGCTTGCCTGGACCCCGCCCTCCGCTCTCTGCTCGCGTGTGCTCGCCCGTCTGTTCCCAGAGGCTCCGGGCGGCGCGGACCCCTGGCTCACCCTGTTGTGGGCCACCGGCCGCGCCGAACTGCCGGGGCACCCTCGTCTCACCACGTGGCGCTGGAAGAGCACACCGCGCCACGAGTCCCGCCCGGCAGCCCGGCGAACCTAGAGGAACGGCCGGGTTCGTGTTGCTGTCGCTTACTCCGCTCCGGCGCATGCCTCCGCCTCTGTCAGGTACCGCGTCACCGGCCCCAGGGTCAGCATTCCGCTGGCGGCGCCGGCGTGTTCCGCACGGGCTTCGCGCAGGTAGGCCTCGGCGTGTGCGGCGATTCCGCGCTCGCCGAGGCGTACGGCGGCGCGGGCGGTCAGGCACCACATGGCCTCCTGCATGTGGTCACGCGCTGGTTCGGGCACCGCGGCGAGGGCTGTACGGGCCTCCTCGACCCGGTCCTGGGCGAGCAGCACGAGGGGGCGCGCCCAAGGCCGGTACGGGCCCCAGTCGAGGTGCGGGTCGGTGGGCGCGGGCCGGTCGTGCAGCAGGCGCAGCCCCAGTAGGGCGAGCGGGAACAGGCCGCGGTGCAGCCCCGCCATTCCGGCCGTACGGAGGGCGTTCTCGGCGGCGCGGTAGTGCGCTGCGGCCGTGGCGGCGGTCGGTCCGCCGGGTTCCGTGCTGCGGGCGGCCGTGGCCCTGGCCCTGAACCACCCGGTGAGGACGGGGACGAGGGGCGCCTCGGTGGTGGCGGCGAGCTCTTCGGCGGCCTCGGCGTGCGAGGCCGCGGCGTCGAGGTCGCCGAGGGCCGAGGCGGATTGAAGGCGGACGAGTCGGCCGAGTACGGCGAAGTTCGGCAGCTCGTGCCGGGTGGCCAGGTCGAGGATCTCGGCGCCGATCCTGTCCCGTACCGCCGCGAGCCCGGGGCGGGTGAAGGACTGCAGGAACACTCCGTTGAGGGCGAAGGCCAGCAGGGCGGGATCGGCCAAGTGCCGTGCCAGCGCCTCGGCCTGCCGTGACGCGCGCTGGGCTCGTCTCAGCTCGGTCCCGGACAGATCGGCGCTGCGGCTCTCGACTGCGATCGTGGCCAGGAGTCGGGCGGAGAGGTCGGCGGGGCCGTCGGGGCCGAGCGCGGTGAGCGTGCGTTCGGCAGCCGCGACGACGGCGCGGGACTGCTCGGGGTCGTCGGCCCGGCTCCAGATGGCGGGCACGTCGTAGGCACCGATGACCCGGGCGGTCAGGGAGACGTCTCCCATGCGTTCCGCCGCCTGGACTGCGGCGAGGCGGTCGCGCCGTGAGTGGACGAGGGCGTCGCCACCCGCCAGTGCGAGGGTGCGGGCCAGTTCTACGGTGGTGCGCGGGCCGAGCCGGACATCGGGGCCGGTCCACGCGGTACGTGCGCCTTCGAGAGGCACGGACCCGACGAGGATGTCCGTCTCCAGACGCTGGAGTTCGGCACCAGGTTCTAGTCCGAGTTGATCAACGAGCATCGCGCGGGCGCGTCGGAGGGTGGCCAGCGCGTCGGCCTGGCGGCCCCCGCGGTGGAGCGCGCGGGCAAGCAGCCCCCAGGCCGGCTCACGCCACGGATGTTCGGCGACGTGGGCACCCAGTTCGGCGACGAGACCGGCGCCTTCTCCGGAGTCAAGGAGGATGCGGGCGCGCAGTTCCACCCCCTCCAACCTCAGTTCCTCCAGCCGGGTCCGCTCGCGCTGCGCCCATGCGGAGCCGGGCACATCGGCGTAGGCGGGCCCGCGCCAGGCCGCGAGTGCCGCGCCGAGGTCGGTCAGCACGTCGGGGTCGCGCCGGGCGCGGGCCAGAGTGTCCTGGAACCGATGGACGTCCACGTCCTCGCGCGGCAGGCGCAGCGCGTAGCCGGGACCTTCGGTGACGATGACGCGCGGCGGATCGCGGGGCGGCCGGTCGGGCTCGAGGGCGCGGCGCAGCGCGGCGACGAACGTACGCAATGCGCCCACGGCACGGACCGGTGGATCGGTCCACAGGTCGTCGACGAGGGTGTCGGTGGTAACCATCCGTCCCTCGGCGGCGATGAGCCGGGCGAGTACCTCACGATGGCGGGGTCCGCCCAGGTCAACCGGGCTGCCGTCGTCGTGGAGGGCCCGCACGGCACCGAGCACGTCGATTCGCATGCCCCCATCCTCTGTGCCAGGGGTCGGCTGCGCCCAGCCGTACTGATCGGCTGCTGATCGCCGTCGCCCAGGCTGATCCGGTCGGTCCCCGACCCGAAAGGACGGCCCTTCATGGCGCTCACCCTTCCCGGCTTCGATCACATCCGGCTGCCCGGTGCGGACGGTGTGGAGCTGGCGGCCGCTGTCGGCGGCAGCGGCAGCCCGGTCGTGCTGTTGCACGGTTTTCCCCAGACCCACCTGATGTGGCGACACGTTGCCGAGCGGCTCGCCGAGGAGCACACGGTGATCTGTCCCGACCTGCGGGGCTACGGCGCCAGCGACAAGCCGACCGCCACCGACCCCGATGTGTATGCCAAGCGCACCATGGCCGCCGACGTCGTGACCCTGGCGGCGGCGCTCGGCCACGAGCGCTTTGCCCTCGTCGGCCACGACCGGGGCGCCCTGGTCGCCTTCCGGGCGGGGTTGGACCACCCTGAGACCATCACGCACCTGGGCATCCTCGACGTCGTGCCGACGCTCGACATGTGGAACGTCCTGCACGGCGTCTCGGCGGCGGTCGGCTACCACCTCTTCCTGATGGCGCAGCCGCCGGGCCTGCCGGAGGCGATGATCGCAGGCAGTGCGGACGCGTTCTTCGGCTCGTTCCTCGACGCCTGGGCCAACGACCCGACCGCCATGCCGAAGGATGTGCGTGCCGAATACCTGCGGGCGAGCGCCGCGGCGGTGACGTCGATCGTCGCGGACTACCGGGCCTCGGCAGGGATCGACGTCATGCACGACCAAGCTGACCTGGACGCGGGCTCGCAGCTGGCCATGCCCGTGACGGTCGTCCAGCAGGACTGGGGCGCGCAGCTGGGCTACGACGCTGCCGCGGTGTGGAAGGCGTGGGCGCCGGACCTGGACCACCGGCTGACCCGAGCGGGGCACTTCATGGCCGAGGAGGCACCCGACGAGATCGCGGCGGCGATCCAGGACCTGCTGGCCCGCTGAGCCTCCTGTACAAACCGAGACACAGCACTAGACGGCCCTGGTGTCCTCCCCTTCCACGATCCAGTCCCCACGCCCCCGGTCGGCCACGACCGCCCCCAGCGCCAGCAGCAGCGCGCCGGTCGCGGCGGCGAGGGCCACGAGAAGGGCGCCCTGGATGCCGTAACACTGGGCGAGCGCCCCTGAGACGGACTGGCCGGTGGCGGTGCCGAGGGGGCCGCCGGCGCACAGGACGGTCATGGCGGTCGCGGTGCGGCCGGTGGGGGCGAGCCGTTCGGTCAGGGCGTACAGGCTGATCATGTAGGGCGCGACGGTGAAACTCGCCACGGCGACGGCCACCGGCAGCGACACCAGCCGCGCTCCGGCGAACAGGGTCAGCATCCCGGCGCAGAGCGTCGCCGCGAAGACGAGGTAACGGGCGCGCGGGGTGAACCGTAGTGGGAGCCAGGCGCAGGCGGCACCGGCCAGGGCGCTGCCGATGCCGAACTCCGCGTAGACGAGCCCCGCGGCACCGGTTCCGCCGACGGTGTCGCCGTACACCGTGACCGCGGTCTGGACGGCCCCGAAGACCGCGCCCATCGCGGTCATGCCGAGAACCATCACCGCCAGCGGACGTCGGGGCAGCCGCGCCCCGCTGTCGCCCCGCGCGGGGGCACCGGCCCCCGCGCTGTGCACCAGCGCGAACGGCAACGTGGCCGCGACGATCAGTGCCATGGTCGCCGCGGCCGGTACCGCCGACCCGGCTGTCGCGAGCAGTCCGACGAGCGCCGGTCCGGCGACGAAGCTCAGCTCGTCGGCGGAGGCCTCGTACGACAACGCGGCGGGCAGCAGGTGGAGTTCACCGCGTGCCCGCACGAGATGCGACCAGCGCGCCCGCACGAGCGGGGCGACCTGCGGCTGGGTCAGCCCCACCAGGGCGGACGACAGGAGCATGGCGGGCCGAGCGCCCTGGCTCGCGACCAACAGGGCTGCCCAGGCGGCACAGTTGGCGAGTGCGGCGAGGGCGCCGACGGTTCGGTGACCATGGCGGTCGGCGAGTGCTCCGACGACGGGGCCGCCCACCGCGGTGGCGATGCTCTGCGCGGCGGCGGCGAGACCGGCGAAGGCGTAACTGTGGGTCGCCGCCTGGAGCAGGATCAGGGTGGCGAGGGCGGAGGACGCGTACGGCAGGCGGGCCAGGAATCCCAGGGGGAAGAAACCGACGCCTGCGATGCGCAGGAGAGAGCGGTACGGCACGGAACGTCTCCATCGGGCATGTCGAGGAGACGCACCACCCAGCCACCAGCGCGTCGACGAACCCGATTCGAACCCTCAACGTACGACCGCAGGCCCCACACCCTCAACTACTGTGCCCGATGTGCTCCTCACCCCCCTCACCCTCACGCCCGACCACGACATCCCGGCGCCCCTCCTGACCGAACTCACCGCCCTCTACGCTGCCAACCGCGGCTTCCACGCCCTCAGCGGTGACTTCCCGGACCCCGACGACATCCGTCCGGAGCAGGTGGCGGTCGCGCTGGCCGAGGAGTTGGCGCACCCGGACGCGGAGGTGCTGCTCGCCCGCAGCGAGGGCCGGCTGGTCGGCATCGCGGTCACCCTCGCCCACCACCCCGACCCGGCCGACCCGGACCCGTGGATCGGGCTGCTGATGATCGAGGCGGGCGTGCAGCGGCAAGGCTACGGACGTCGCCTGGCCGGACTCGTCGAGGACCGCTTCCGCACCGAGGGCCGTACCGCCGTACGCCTCGCCGTCCTCGACGGCAACGACCGCGCCCTCGCCTTCTGGACGGCCCTCGGCTACGAGGTGATCGGCCATCGTCCGGACCGCCAACGCGGGCGGCTGTGCACGGTGTTGCGCAAGGTGCTGTCGGGCGGCGGGGGCGGGACGCGCGGCTGACGGGCGGCGCCTGTGGACCCGAGGGCGACGGAATCACGGCCCGGGTTTCGCGGGCTTTCCCTCGCCGTACAGCCAGTCGTCCCAGATCGGGGCGAAGTCCTTGTCGGGGGCCAGCTGTTCGACGTACGACGTGAAGTCGTCGGTGTCCGCGTTGCCGTGGCGGTGGGTGGTGGGCCAGTCGCGGAGCAGGGCGAAGAAGGCGGCGTCGCCGACCGTCTGCCGGATCCGGTGCAGGACCATCGCGCCGCGCAGGTAGACGGGGCTGTCGGAGATGTGCGCGGCGCTTGACGGCTTTCCGGGCGGGAAGTCCCAGAGGTCCTCGTAGTCGTCCTCGCCGTGGTCGTAGAGCGCGTCGAAGGTCTCCTGGGCGCTGTCGCCGCCGTGGTCCTCGGCCCACAGCCACTCGGCGTAGGTCGCGAAGCCCTCGTTGAGCCACATGTCCCGCCAGGTCTTCGGCGTGACCGAGTCGCCGAACCACTGATGGGCGAGTTCGTGGACGAGGGTCCCGGTGTCGGGGGCGCCGGGGAAGAAGGGGCGGTTCTGGGTCTCCAGGGC
Source organism: Streptomyces sp. NPDC019531 (assembly GCF_044903305.1). Classification (NCBI taxonomy): domain Bacteria; kingdom Bacillati; phylum Actinomycetota; class Actinomycetes; order Kitasatosporales; family Streptomycetaceae; genus Streptomyces; species Streptomyces sp. NPDC019531. The sequence continues at coordinate 217,542 of NZ_JBJDQL010000004.1, forward strand.
GTACCCGGCGTCGCCCCGGCGGTCGACGATCGCCCCGGTGGAGGAGAAGGGGTACGGCCCGAAGGTGTCCTGCGCCCACGTCATCACGGCCGGGATCTGCGCCAGCACCTTCCGGCTCGCGTCTGCCTCGGCCGGGTCGACGGCGGTGTGGACGGGCAGGCCGTCGGAGGTGGTGGTGCGGTGGATGTCGTACTCGCCGATCGCGACGGTGGCGAGGTAGCTCGCCATCGGTTCGGCGGTGTGCCAGTGGGATGTCGTACGGCCGCCGGCGGTCCTGCTCGCCGTCAACTCGCCGTTGGAGACGGCCTGGAGTCCCTCGGGCACGGTGATCGTGAGGTCGTAGGACGCCTTGTCGGAGGGGTGGTGGTTGCCGGGGAACCAGGCCATGGAGCCGGTCGGTTCACCGAGGGCCACCGCGCCGTCCTCGGTCTCCATCCAGCCCTCCTCCGAGCCGTCGGGATCGGTGATCGTCTTCGGGGTGCCGGAGTAGCGGACGGTCACTCGGAAGGTGCGGCCCTCGTCGAGGTCGTCGTGCGGGCGTACGGTCAGCTCCTGGCCGGTGCGGTTCCAGCGGGCCGTGTCGCCGCCGACGGTGACCTTCTCGACGTCCAGTCCTTCGAGGTCGAGGTCGAAGGCGGAGAGGTCCTGGGTGGCGCGGGCGGTGAGGGTCGCGGTGCCGGAGAGTCGCGAGGTGTCCGGGTCGTAGGCGAGGTCGAGGCCGTAGTGGGTGACGTCGTAGCCGCCATTGCCCGCCTTCGGGAAGTACGGGTCGCGCAGGCCGGAGCCGCCGGGGGTGCCGTGCACTCCGCCGCCGCACGCGGTGAGGGCGCCGCTCGCGAGGAGCAGGGCGAGACGGGCGAGCAGGGCTGGACGGGCGAGCGGCGCGGATCGGGACACGCGCGCGATCCTATGAGAGGTCGCGTGACACCATCGCGTACGTGCTCGACATCGGCTACGCCCTCTCCAACCGTTTCCCGGACCCGCCGCAGACCGACTACCGCCGCGCGGACGTCCACGCGCTGCGGCACGACCTGTTCTGCGGAGACGTGTATCTCGCGGACACCAAGGAGGACCGGGAACTGTCCACAGCCTGGGGATGGGTGCCGGTGCTCGACTTCGCGTGGGCGCTGTGCGACATCGTGGAACGCCTGGACCGCGACCCGGCGGGCTCCCGCGCCGCCCGCCCCCAGCACGCGGAACTCGACTTCACCGAGTCCACCGACCGCATGCTCTTCGAGCGCCGCTTCGGCTGGGTGGACATCGAGTCCGACTGGATGCCCGCGGAGGAGCCCCCGCTCACCTTCTCCCACGCGGACCTGCGCCGTGAGGCCCGCGACTTCCTGCACGACCTGATCGCCGACCTCGTGGACCTGCACGAGGACCTGGGCGAGAACCCGGCGATCTGGACGCTCCAGGCACGATTCCCGAGGGTGAAGTGACGCTGGATGTGAGCAGGGGAGAGCGGGGTCGGCCCTGCGAGCAGGAGAGCAGGGTTCCGCCCCGTGCCCGTGTCAGCCCTCCGCCCTGATCCCCACCTCCGCCGCCAACGCCGGTGCCAGGTCCAGCAGTTGGGCCGTACTGATCACCGCCCCCGCCAACCGGTCGATCCCCCGCGCGATCTCCAGCGACGCGGCCCCGCGCAGGTCGACGTCCTTGAGGGTGGCCGACGTGAGGTCCGCCCCCTTCAGCGTGCAGTCGACGAACTCGACGCGCTCCAGGCGGGCGCCCCCGAAGTCCGGTTCCACCAGGACGCAGCCCTGGAAGACGACGTCCTTCAGAGTGGCCGTGCGCAGGTTGAGGTAGTCGATCTTGCCGCTGCGGATCAGGACCCGTTCGAGAGCCGCGCCGTGCAGCTGGGTCCCGCCGAGGCGTGCGTCGATCAGCTCGGTGTCACGAAGGGTCGCGCCCGAGAGGTCGGTGCCCACGCCCCGTATGCCGGTGAGGGACGAGTCGAGGAAGCGGGCGTTGCGCAGCCCGGTCTCGTCCAGCGCGCAGCCTCTCAGCGCACAGTCCATGAAGCGGGACCCCGCCCCGTCCTGCCCCACGAAGTCCGCCTCCAGGAACTCCAGGCCGTCGTAGTCCCCGTCCGGCTCCAGGTCCCCTCCCCCGAACGGTTCCAGCGGCGGCAGCCGCACCTCGGGCCGCCGCGCCCCCTTCACCCGCGAACCGCCCGAACCACCCGAGGCGCCCGGTCGACCGACACCACTCGCCCCGCCCGCGCCACCCGCGCCACCCGCCGCTCGCCTCACCATGCCCCCCATCCTGCACCCCACCACTGACAATCCTGCTGACCTGCGAAAACCACCCCCATGTCACATTCCGGTGCCCTCGATCAGTCATACCGAAGAGACGCGCGATCCCGAGGCAGAGGAGACACCGGACATGCACCGCATCACCGTCATCGGCGGCGGCCTCGCCGGACTGACCGCGGCGATCACCGCCGCCGAGGCGGGCGCCAAGGTCACCGTCCACGAGGCCCATCACACGCTCGGCGGCCGGGCGAGGACCGCCGAGGGGCCGTACCGCACGAACGACGGCCCGCACGCCCTCTACAGCGGCGGCCCGCACTGGTCCTGGCTCAGGCAGCGCGACCTCATCGGTCCGCTCGCACCGCTCCCGCCCCTGGAGGCGGCCCGGATGCGACTGCGGCACAGGGGCACGCTCCGCCGCACCCCGCCCTTCGCGATGCTCAAGCTGCTTCGCCGCGGCTCCGGGCAGGCACCGGTCGACGTGGACTTCCTGTCGTGGGCGACCGAGCAGGCGGGCGAGGAGGGCGCCCGGGCCGCCGCGCACTACTCCGCCGTCGCGCTCTTCCACCACGATCCCGGCGCCCTGTCCGCCGCGTTCGTGCAGGAGCGGCTGCGCCGCGCCACCAAGCTGCCGCCCGAGGCCCAGTATCCGCGCGGCGGCTGGGCGACCGTGGTGGACCGGATGGCCGCCCGGGCCTGGAACCTCGGGGTCCGGATGGAGACCCTGGCCCGCGTCGACACCCTGCCCACCGACACCCCCGTCGTCGTCGCCACCTCCCTCGACGCGGCCCGCCGCCTCCTGGGCGACGACTCGCTGACCTGGCCGAGCGGCCGTACGACCCTCGTCGACCTCGCCCTGCGCAGCCGCCGGGGCGATGCGTTCGCCGTCTCCGACCTCGACTCCCCCGGCTGGATCGAACGGTTCACCGCCCAGGACCGCACCCTGGCACCCGCGGGCGAACAGCTCGTCCAGGGGCAGATCCCCATCGCCCCGCACGAGAGCAAAGCCGACGGGGTCGCGCGCGCGGAGCAGTTGCTCGATCTCGCCTTCGAGGGCTGGCGCGAGCGCGTCACCTGGCGGCGCGAGTCCGTGGCGAACGGCCGTACGGGAGCCGTGGACCTGCCCGGCACCAGCTGGCGCGACCGGCCCGCCGTCGACCGGGGTGACGACGTCTATCTCGCGGGCGACCAGGTCGCGGCGCCCGGAGTGCTCTCGGAGGTCTCCTTCAACAGCGCCCTCACCGCCGTGTCACTGGCTCTCGGCCGGAACACCCTTGACCTCAAGCATGCTTGAGGTCGGAGCGTGGGTGTCCTGCCGACCGAGCCCTGCTTACAGAGGGAGTTCCTCCATGCGCGCCATCCGCTTGCACACCTTCGGCCCTGCCGAGAACCTCTCCTACGAGACCGTCGACGACCCGGTCCCGGCCCCCGGCCAGGTCCGTATCACCGTACGAGCGGCGGGAGTCCACCTCCTGGACACCGCCCTGCGCGAGGGGCGGCAGGGGCCGCTGCCCGAGCCGACCGCGCTGCCCACCGTGCCCGGCCGCGAGGTCGCCGGGGTGGTCGAGTCCCTCGGCGAGGGCGTCGCCGGACTGTGGCTCGGCAGGCGCGTGGTCGCCCACCTCGGCTTCGCCCCCGGCGGTTACGCGGAACTGGCCGCCACCGATGTCGACCGCGTCCATGAGATCCCCGAGAACCTGGACTTCGCCCAGGCCGTCGCCATGATCGGGACAGGCCGTACGGCCATGGGCATCGTGCAGTTCGCCGAGCTCGGCCCGGACTCCGTGGCCGTGATCCCGGCGGCGGCCGGAGGCATCGGCACCCTGCTCGTGCAGTACGCGAAGAACGCCGGGGCGGTCGTCATCGGTCTCGCGGGTGGACCGACGAAGACAGCTCGGGTACGGGACAACGGCGCCGACCTCGCCGTCGACTACACCGACTCGTCGTGGCCCGGGAAGGTCCGCGCCTTCCTCGGCGGCCGGGCCGTCACCGTCGTCTTCGACGGCGTCGGCGGGGAGGTGGCCCGCGAGAGCACCGCGCTCCTCGGCCCCGGCGGCCGGCACATCGTCTTCGGCTGGTCCGGCGAGGGCATCCACGACGGGCAGCCGTATCTCGTCGAGGGTGTCTCCGAGCAGGTCCTCGGGCCCGTGATGCTGCAAAAGGCGGGCCCCGACCCCGTCCGCACCCTGGAGCTGCGCGCCCTCGCCGAGGCCGCGGCGGGCCGTCTCACCCCCGCCGTTCAGCGCTTCCCGCTCGCCGAGGCCGCCGCCGCGCACCGGGCGCTGGAAACGCGCGGCACCACCGGAAAGGTGGTCCTGGAGCCCTGACCCGCCTGGAGCCCTGACCCGCCCAGCTGCGACGCGCATGAAAAGAGGGGGCGGCCCCAGGCCGCCCCCCTGCCACGCACGACCTACTTGACGACCGCCTTCGTCGCCTTGCTCACCGCCGACCCGTCCTTGTGACCGGTCCGGTGCGCGACCACCTTCACGGTGATCTTCTTGCCCTTCTGAGCGGTCTTCAGCACCAGCGAGGACTTGGTGGCCCCGCTGATCGCCTTGCCGTTCGCGTACCACTGGTACGAGTACGACGTCGGCGCGGGACTCCACGTCCCCTTCGACGCCTTGAGCGTCCTGCCGACCTTCGCGGTGCCGCTGATCACCGGCGTCTTGGTCGCCTTGGGCGCGTCGCCCTTGGCCACGGTCACCGCGCCCGAGGTCGCCGTACCGCTCTTCCAGCCGCTCCTGACGGCGGTGACGGTCACGGTGAGCTTCTTGCCCACCACCGAGGCGGCGACGGTGTAGGTGCTCGCCGTGGCCCCGCTGATCGCCTTGCCGTCCGCCTTCCACTGGTACGTGTACGACGTCGGGGCGGCCGACCAACTGCCGGGCACCGCCGTCACCTTGGCGCCGGTCTTGGCCGTCCCGGTGATCTTGGGTGCGGCCGTGCTGGTGAGCTGGGGCTCGGTGACGGTGAAGGTGCCGCGCGGGAACTCGTAGCCGCCCGCGAGCACACTCACGTTCCAGGTGCCGGCGGCCACGCCCGTCAGGTCCAGGGTCGCGGTCAGGGTCCGGTTGTCGGCGGAGACCGAGTCCGCGGTGGCCGTCACGGTCTTGCCGCTCAGGCTCAGCCGTACCGTGGCGCTCACCGGCAGCGCGGTGCCGGTCACCGTGAGGGTGACCTTGCTCCCGGCGACCCCGGTGGCGGGGCTCACCGCGGTGACGCCCACCTTGTCCGGGCCGCACAGCGTGCTCGTGCACGCCAGCTTGGCGCTGTACGACGTACTGGACGCCTTCTCCGGCAGACCGAGCACCAGCACACTCGGGCTCGCCGCCGAGGAGGAGCCGCCCGCCGCGCACTGCCAGCCGGACGGTATGTACAGCGAACAGCCGTTGTTCCAGGACTTGTTGTAGAGCGCGGGCACCGCCGTGGCGGTCGCACCGGTGGTGTCCGTGATCGCCATGTCGAAGCGGTCCAACCCGGCCGTCGGCAGCACCGCGCACACCGCGCTGTGCTGCTCGTCGAGGGTCCCGGTGACCGGCCCGTAGCCGTACGACACCGACGGCACCCTGGAGCACTCCGCCGCCGGACCGTCCGCCGTCGCGATGCGCAGGGCGTCGAGGTGGTACTCGGGCGCCGCCTGCAGCGTGGCCGGGGTCTGCACGATGACCTGATGGGTGGTGGACCCGGTGACCGCGCAGGAACGGTTGCGGAAGGAGCACTCGGCGGTGCCGTCACCGCCGAACACGGCGATGTTGGCGGTGCCCAGCGCGTCCCGCACGTCGAGGTGCAGGACATCGGTGGCGGCGTCGGTGGTGACCTGGTGGCAGGTCACGGTGCCCGGCTCGGCGGCCGCGCCGGTCACGGACGGGCCACCGACCTTCGTCGCGGCGGTCTTCGCACAGCCCGCCGAGGCGGCGCTCGCGGTGACGTCCCGCCGGGTCAGCGTGTAGTCGGCGGCCAGGTCGCGGCCGGTGACCAGCACGGTGTGGGCCTGGCCCGGGGTCAGCGCGCAGACCGTCCAGCCGTTGAGCGCGGCGGAGCGTTCGCAGACCTTCCGGCCGTCGGCGTCCAGGACGGAGAACTTTGCCGGTGTCCCGCCGGAGGTGTTGACCAGCTGGAGGAGCTCCGCGCCGGTGTGCGTGTCGGCCGGGATGGTCAGGCAGCCCGAGAAGACGCCGTCACCGGTGCTCAGCGTGGCCTTCGCGCCGTCGGCCGAGAAGCTGCCGGCCGGCAGGACCGGACAGTCGCTCGCGGCGTCGGTGCGGTGGAAGGCGATCGTGTACGGGCCCGTCGCGTCGTCGCCGACGTCGTCGGTGTGGACCAGCGCCCGGTAGGGGGCCGTACCGGTCAGCGCGCAGTCGCCGTCGGCCAGTTCGGTGTCCGTGCACTGCGCGCTGCCGTCCGCGTCGTAGACCGCCACCTCGGCGTCCACGCCGGACGCTCCGATCGGGGTGAGCGCGGCGATGTGGGCGCCCTGCGGGACGTTGAGCGTCAGGCAGTCGTACTGCCCTACCGTGCTCAACTCCCCTTGGAAGACGCCCGTGTCGGCCGTCGCACACCCGGCGTCGGAGGCACGGTCGAACAGGAGCAGGTCGTCCGGCTCACCGTCCTCGTAGAGGAAGGGGTAGGCGCCGTCGAGAACCGCCGTATAGGTGCCCGCGGCCGACAGCCGGCACGGATCGCTCTCCCGGCAGACGATCTTCCCGTCGGTGTCGTACACCCGGACCGCGGCCGCGGAGTAGACGTCCGCGGAGTGCGCGAGGTAGCTGCCCGCCTTGTCGACGGTGAAGGTGAAGCAGGGGTTGGTGCCGTACTCCAGGCCGGTCAGCGCCCCGAAGGGCCGCACGGACGCGGTACGGCAGCCCTGCGGGTCGGACAGCGACCGCACCTTGACCGCGTACTCGGCGGGGTAGCCCCGCTCCGCGTACCGCACCTGCGAGATCTCCCGGTACGGGCCGTCCCCGGGCAGCACACAGCTGCGGGTGTCCTCGTCGTCCTCGGTGACGCGCGGGCAGATCCAGGCACCGGTCGAGTCGGTGATCCGGGCGAGGGTGTCGCCGTAGTACTTCGTGCCCTGAGTGAGACGGACCCGCTCGCCCGCCGTGCCCTCGAAGGCCTGGCAGTCGATCTCCAGTTCACCCGCGGAGGTCCGGCTGACCGGGTCGAGGTCCCAGCCCGTGCCGACGGAGTCGTAGCAGCCCGGGGTGTCCGCGCCGAGCGGCACGACGGTGAACGAGGTCTGCGCCTCCACCCAGCCACTGTTGACGATCCTGAGCGTGTAGGTGCCGGCCGTGGGCACCTGACACATGCCGCTCTGGCCGGACCGCTCGTCGTAGCAGTCGACTTCGGTGCCGTCGGCGGCCGAAACCTGCGCGTACGTCTCGCTGTTGTCGTCCGACACCAGATACAGGCCCGCCGCCGGTGCGGTCAGCGTGAAGCAACTGCTGCCCTCGATCGGCGAGGTGGCCTTGTTCACCGCGTCCCCGGGGTCACCGAAGGACGCGAGGGCGAGCGGTGCGCACTCCTCGTCGGCGGCGACGGCCGTACTCGCCCCCGTCAAGCTCAACAGCGAGGCCAGCAGGGCGAAGAGAGCGGCAAGGACAGCCGCCCGTCCGCGTCTGCGCGCAGGCGGACAGGAGTCGTCGTCAGGCAAAGGATCCCCCCTGGATCAATCCTGGATCAGTAAACGATGAGGCGATAGTGACACAGGGGTCCGACAACGCACCGTGAGTTATCCACAGGCGCAGAAAGCGTTATCCGATCAATGCCGTCCGGCGATCCCGCCCGTGCCCACCGGCAACCCCGTCAATGCCGACCGGCGACCCGATCGGCCCACCGCGCCAGCCGGGACGACTCCGCGCTGTGACTCGTCAGCTCCCGCCGGTCCGCTGTGCGATACGTGGCGTACATGCCCCGCACCCCCAGCCACCGCAGCGGCTCCGGCTCCCACTTGCGCACCTTGTGCCCGGCCCACGGCAGTTCCGTCAGCTCGGTCCGGCCGCCCTGTCCGGAGTCCTGCTGGACCAGGTCGCGCAGGGTCCGGGCGGCGAGGTTGGCGGTCGCGACGCCCGAGCCGACGTAGCCGCCCGCCCAGCCGATGCCCGTCGAACGGTCCAGCGTCACCGTGGCGCACCAGTCCCGCGGCACCCCCAGCACCCCCGACCACGCGTGCGCGATCCGCACGCCGGCCAGCATCGGGAAGAAGCCCACCAGGATCTCCCGCAGTGCCTCGACCGTCGCGGGCTGCGTCCGCCCGTCGTTGTCGGTGCGCGACCCGAAGCGGTACGGCACCCCGCGCCCGCCCAGCGCGATCCGCCCGTCGGCGGTGCGCTGCGCGTACATATAGGCGTGCGCCATGTCCCCCAGCGTCTGGAGACCCTCCCAGCCGATCGCCGCCCACTGCTCGCCGGTCAGCGGCTCGGTGGCGATCATCGAGGAGTTCATCGGCAGCCAGGTCCGCTTCTGCCCCTTCAACGCGGCCGTGAAGCCCTCCGTGCAGCGCAGGACATAGGGCGCGCGGACGGTGCCGTACGGCGTGACCGCGTGCTTGGGCCGGATCTCCGTCACCGGAGTCTGCTCGTGGATGATCACGCCCAACGCCTCGACGGCCGCCGCGAGCCCCTTCACCAGCTTCACCGGCTGCACCCGCGCCCCGTGCGGAGTCCACGACGACCCGACCGCGTCCGCGACCCGGATCCGCTCGGCCGTCTCCCGGGCGCCGTACAGCTCACGGTCCTTCTCGCCGTACGACAGCTCGTGCTCGTGGAAGGCCCTCAGCCGCGCCAACTGCGCGGGCGTACGGGCGACTTCGAGGACACCTCCCTTGTGGAGCCCGGCATCGAAGCCCTCCTCGCCGACGGCCCTCACGACCTCGTCGACGGTGTCGTTCATGGCCTTCTGCAGCCGTACGGCGGCCTCGTGGCCGTGCAGCTTCGCGTACCGGTCGCGGCCCGCGAGGCCGTTGTACAGCCAGCCACCGTTGCGCCCGGAGGCGCCGTAGCCGCAGAACTTCTGCTCCAGGACGGTGATCCGCAGAAAGGGCACGGCCTTCTTCAGGTAGTACGCCGTCCACAGTCCCGTGTAGCCGCCTCCGACGATCACCACGTCCGCCGACGCGTCACCGCCGAGCGGCTCCCGCACCTCGGGAAAGCCGTCGTCCGCGTACCAGAAGGAGACGCCGCCGTTCACGACACTGCTGCTCATGGCCTGGGACGTTAGCCCGCCGACGCGGTAGCTGTCTCCTTCGGATTCCGTGTTCTTTCCCGCCCCCTGACCAACGGATAGCACCCGAACCCGATCAGTACGGAGGTGAAGTGGCCGAGGTCGGTGAAGGCCCGCCCGGTCACCAGCGGCACCGTGTACACGACGAGAACGGCGAACCCGTAGCCGTACCGCCAGGGCGCCGGAATCCGGTACACCAGCACCGCGATCACCCCGGCCAGCGCGTAACTCACCCCGATGTCCAGCGTGTTGACCGACGACGCGGGCGCCATCCCGTGCCGGATCCCCCACAGCAGCGCCCCCTCGCTGATCAGCGTGGCCAGCACATGCGCCGCCGCGCACACCGCCAGCCAGCGCGCCGTGCCCAGCCACCGCTCGGCCGGCGCGTGGAAGAGGGAGTAGAGGACGACGTACGGCAGCCAGTGCCCGCTGTCGATCCACATCGCGCTGGCGACCAGCACCCGCAGCGGATTGCTCGACAACTCATGGATGTTGGTCGAACGCTGCCGTAGGAACTCCTCCTCGAACTCCGGCGACATGTGGTGCAACGCCACCGTCGTCACGAAGAGGACCGCCAGCCACACATAGGTGCCGGGGGCGCTGCGGACGTACGCCCGCACCCTGTGGACACCCCGGTTAATTCGCATGAGGCGATTCACGCACGCGAGTAGGGTCCGGCACGTGATCGACATCCCGGCGGAACTGGCGGCGACACAGGAGCTTCACAACGGCGACAAAGGACGGGAGTTCATCGCCGGACTGCCCGCGCTCGTCGCCGAGTTCCTGGAGCGCTGGCAGCTCAGACCGGACGGCTCGCCCATGCACGGGGTCACCGCACTGGTCCTGCCGGTCGTCCTGAACGACGGCACCCCGGCGGTCCTGAAGCTGCAACTCCGCGACGAGGAGAGCGCCGGCGAGCCCGTCGCCCTGCGCGTCTGGGACGGCGACGGCGCGGTCCGCCTCCTCGACCACGACCCGGTCACCCACACCATGCTCCTGGAACGCCTCGACTCCACCCGCATGCTGTCCGCCCTGCCCGACACCCGCGAGGCCGTCCTCGTCATCGCCGGACTGCTCGCCCACCTGACCGCGGGGCCCGCCCCCACCGGGATGCGTCGACTCGGCGACATCGCGCGGGCCATGAGGGACGAGACCCCGGCAGCCCTGAAGCGAATCCCCGATCCGCAGAGCCGCCGCCTGGTCGCCGACTGCGCGGCCGCCGTACGCGAAGTCGCCGACGAACCCGGCGACCGACTCCTGCACTGGGACCTGCACTACGACAACGTCCTCGCCTCCGACCGCGCCCCCTGGCTCGCCATCGACCCCAAACCCCTCGCCGGCGACCCCGGGTTCGAACTCTGGCCCGCCCTCGACAACCGCTTCGACGCCGACGAGATCACCTGGCGCTTCGACGCCATGACCGACGTACTCGGCCTGGACCGCGCACGCGCGCGTGCCTGGACCCTGGGACGACTCCTCCAGAACGCCATCTGGGACAGCCGCCCCCTGGCACCCCACCATGTCGAGATCGCCCACCGCCTGCGCACCCACCGGAGCCGACAACCGTGATTCGCCCCGCAACTCCCGCCGACGTCCCGGTCATCCACACCCTGATCCGCGAACTCGCCGACTACGAAAAGGCGCTGGACGAGGTCCGCGCGACCGAGGAACAGCTCCACGAGGCGTTGTTCGGCACCCACCCCGCCGCCCACGCCCACGTGGCGACCGACTCCACGGACTCGGTGATCGGCTACGCCATCTGGTTCCTCAACTTCTCCACCTGGCGCGGCGTCCACGGCATCCACCTGGAGGACCTCTACGTCCGCCCCGGCGCCCGCGGCGGCGGCCACGGCAAGGCACTCCTCACCGAACTCGCCCGCATCTGCGTCGAACGCGGCTACCAGCGCCTGGAATGGTCCGTCCTGAACTGGAACACCCCTGCGATCGACTTCTACGAGTCCCTCGGCGCCCGTCCCCAGGACGAGTGGACGGTGTACCGCCTGACCGACGAGGCCCTCGTGAAGGTCTCGCGCATGCCGACTCACTGAATGGGCACGGCTCACTGACATGAGCATCACCCGCCCCGGCACCCCCGCCTTCCTCCCCGGCCTCGAACTCTCCCGCCGCTTCTACGCCGAAGCCGTGGGCCCCTTACTGGAGGAGGCCGCCCCCGGCATCCCCCACACCGCCGCGCGCATCGGCCCGGGCTCCGAGGTCCTCGGCTACGACACCCCGCGTTCCGCCGACCACGAATGGGGCCCGCGCCTCCAGGTCTTCCTCCGCTCCCGGGACGTCTCCCGCCACGCGGGTCGTATCAGACACGTCCTCGCCCAGCACCTCCCGAAGACCTTCCACGGCTATCCCACGAACTTCGCCCCGACCGGCGAGACCCGCGACATCCGCGTCATGCGCGCCACCGCGGGACCCGTCCACCACCGCGTCGAGATCACCCACGTCTCCTCCTGGTTCACCGACACCCTCGGCTTCGACCCGACGTCCGCCATCACCGCCGCCGACTGGCTCGGCACCCCCACCCAACGCCTCGCCGAGATCACCGCCGGAGCCGTCTTCCACGACGGCCTGCACGCCCTGGCCCCCGCCCGCGCCGCCCTGCGCTGGTACCCCCACGACCTGTGGCTCTATGTCCTGGCCTGCCAGTGGCAGCGCATCGCCCACGAGGAGGCCTTCGTCGGCCGCTGCGGCGAGGTCGGCGACGAACTCGGCTCGGCCGTCGTCGCCGCCCGCCTGGCCCGCGACCTGATGCGCCTGTGCCTCCTCATGGACCGCCGCTACCCGCCGTACGGCAAATGGCTCGGCAGCGCCTTCGCCCGCACCTCGGCGGGCGACCGCCTCACCCCGGTCCTCACAGCAGCCCTGACGGCAACGGACTGGCGAACCCGCGAGACCCATCTCGCCGCGGCCTACGAGACGGTCGCCGGCCTGCACAACCAGCTCCGCCTCACGGACCGGATCGACCCCACGACCCGCCCGTACCACTCCCGCCCCTTCCGCGTCCTGCGCGCGGACCGCTTCGCGGCGGCGCTGATGGCCCGCGTCTCGGACCGGGCGATCCGACAGCTGCCCTTGCCGGGGCCTGCGGACACGGAGCCGGAGAACATGCGCGGGGCCCGGCCGGAGCGGGTCTGACGGTCTCGCGCCCATATGCCGACACGGGGGGGGACTCACACTCACGGGGAGACTCACACTTATGAACGCACCGCCATCGCGCACCGGAGCAGAACGCCCCACCACCTCAGCCATCCTGATCGGCGCCCTCGCACCCCTGACCCGGCCCGGCTGGGTCGAGGCGCTGGGGCGTACGCCCGGGGGGCGTGTGCTGACGACCCGCGGTCCCCGGAACGTGTCCACCAGACACAGCGAAACGCGGTCAGGGGCCCACTCTCGTGGGCCCCTGACCGCGTGTTCGTCGTGCCACCGTCAGGGGAAAGAGCCGGCGGGGCCGCGGCTAGTTGAAGGGATCGAGGGTCAGGTATGCCGTCTGCGGGTTGGAGTCGCTGACCAGGGACTCGAAGTTGCCGACGTCGTCGAAGGCGAAACCGTAGGCTTTGCCGTCGGCCATCTGGGCGTGGATCTTGCGGGAGTAGTGGTTGGTGACCACATCCTTGTAGAAGTCGGCTGAATTGTTGTCAGGCTGGTTGCTGCTGGTGAGCAGGGTGGAGCGGTTGAAGCCGGCGCACAGGGTGCGGGAGATGGCCCCACGAACGCGGTCGTTGGGGGCGTCGAGGAGCTTGTGGCAGCCGAAGATGCTGTCGGTGTCCGGCTTCTGGAAGCTGGTGACGACCGCGCCCGAACCGTCGGTGAAGTTCATGGTGTTGCCCGACACCCGGCCGTAGAACTTGTTGTTGGGCTCGTTGGCGAAGGGCGTCACGGTCAGGGTCGAGGTGCTGTACTTCTGCCAGACCCGGTTGACGTAGTCGTCCATGGTCGAGGCGGGCAGCGCGCCGGTCTCCAGACCGTGGGCGGGCGAGAGGGCGCGCAGGATGGTGCCGTCGGAGCGGGTCTGGATGAGGTTGCCCCAGCCGCCGGGCTGGCCCTTGAGGGCGTTGAAGAAGTTGTTGTAGCCGCCGGGCTTGAGGTGGCCGGTGTTCTTGACGGTGCCGGAGGTGTTCTTCACACCGACCGCGTACGGGGCGGAGAACATGTCGACCTGCGTGCTGTTGATGTACAGGCCGGTGTCGTCCAGCGTGTACTCCGACCAGTTGAACAGGATGTTGCGGTTGGGGTCGGAGGGATTCTGCACCGCCGGCTGCACCAGGCCGCCCGAGGCCAGCCTGAAGTCCAGCTTCTGGCCGAAGGAGAAGTAGATGCGGCCGGAGAAGCGCGGAATGTTGATCGTCATGGTCTGGCCGTTGGCGGGACCGGGGATGGACGCGTCGGGTGCCGGGATGGGGGGAATGGAGCCCGTCGGCCACTGGTGGAACGTTCCGCTCGCGTCGGCCCAGCCCTGCGGGTTGGGATTGACGGTGAGCAGGCTACCGAGGTTGTAGATGTACAACGGGTCCGTACGGCCGGAGTTGTTGCTGATGGTGAGCTGGAGAGTGCTGGGCACGGCGGCCTGCGCGTCCGCACCTCCGGGCGTGAGGGCCGGCCACGCGGTCAGGACCAGCGCAGCGGCCACTGCGGCCATCGTTCTGCGGAGTATGACGGGGGTTCTCATGGGTTCTCCTCGGTTTCTGGTGGGGATCACGCCGCGCCGTGCGCCGTCAGTCGGTGAGGACCGGGCCGGAGACCCGGCCGAAGCCCATCCGGCTGCCGTGGGTGTGTGCGCAGCGGCGCGGTGGCAGGTGGGAGATCGACACTCGAGCAGTACGCGTCTACGGCGTGATCGTGACGGGGCCGTAGTCCGAGAGGTTGGTGAGATTCATCTGACCGAGCGTGGTCGCGGCGGTGGTGCTTGTCGGCATCACGATGTTGTTCAGGGTGACCCCGGTGATGGGGGCACCGGGCTGGCCGTTGATGCGCGCGGCCGTGGTACCGGCGTTGCGGACCTTTACGTTCGAGATGCTGACACCCGTGACCGGACCGACGCCCTGGGTGTTTCCGGTCATCAGCGCCAGCCACGTCCGGTTGCCGTCGTTGGTGAAGTCCAGCCGCTCGATGTCGATGTCGTCGAAGCGGATGTTCGTGGCGCTCGACGCTCCGTACTTGTGGTGGACGCCGATGCCAACGGCGGCGTCGTAGACGACGACGTGCTTGAACGTGACGTCGTCCTGCGGCTGGATGACGCCCTGGCCCGCCTTGACTCCGTAGCAGTAGGTCCAGGAGACGAGGTCGTCGAAGGTGACGTTCTTCAACGGGCGTGCGGTGCCGGGGACGGACTTGTAGATGTCGGCGACGTCGCCCCAGGTCTTGGTGCTGAACGGGTCGTCGAGACCGATGCCGATCGCGTGGGTGACGGTGACGTTCGTGGACTCGGTGACGTCGATCCCGTCGTTCTCGCCCATGTCGAACCTGTTGAAGAACTTGACGTTGCGGAACGTCAGATTCGAGGAACGCAAGGGGATGACCGCCCAGCTGCTCGACTCCCGGAACGTGATGCCGTCGACCGTGAATCCGTCGGTGTAGATGGGCATGAGGAGATTCACGCCCAGGTTGCTGGGCTTGAGCGAGGCCGCTCCGTTGCCGTCGATGATCCCCCGGCCGTAGATCTTGATGTTCGACGACGAATAGCGGGTGGAGATGAACCAGGTGAGGTCACGCCCCTGGGAGTTCTTGTGCCCGCCCACCACATAGTGGTCGGCCTCTCCGGTGTAGCGGAGCACCGCACCGGGGGCCAGGTAGAGGGCGAGGTTGCTCCGCAGGTACAGGTTGCCCAGCGTGTAGACACCGGCCGGCACGTAGACGATGCCCTGTCCGCCGTTCTTGGTGCCCCACGCGGCGGCGTCGTCCAGTGCGGTCTGGAAGGCCGTCGTGGTGTAGGCGCCGGTGTTCGGCTGCACGTTGTACGGGGCGCTTTGCACGTTGAAGATCCCGGTGCCGCCGGACGACGGACGGCCGGACTCCGCCGGGTCGGCTGCGATCACCAGGTTGGGGCGGCCGTCGAGCTTGACGATCAGGTAGTCGTCGTGCTGCACGGTGAAGGTCAGGGTGGGGCCGCTGACCGCCCCGCTGATGTTCAGCTTTTGCGGACTGATGCTGTACGAGCCGATGTTGGTCTTGTTGGTCTTGGTCACCGCCATGGTGGCGGTACCGCTTCCCAGGGCGAACTGGGCGATGTCGTACCCCGGGTACTTGGTGACGGGGACAGCCGTTCCGTTGACGGTGAGCGTGTAGTCCGTCGACGACGGGTAGATCGACGCGACCGGGTACGCTCCGACGCTCGCCGATGCGGCCTGCACGGGATGCGGAAATCCTGCAAGGGTCGCGACGGCCAGCAGGAGAGCGGTCAGTCCCAGCGCCAGGCTGCGTGCGACACGACGCTCGGCTCCGCCGGTCGCCGTGAACGGTGATCTCATCCGGATTCCTTCGGGCTGGTGAAGTGCGGGCCGGGTACACCGCATGGACGGGGCTCCGGTCGAGTGCACGGGCGGTCAGCTTCTGGTCCACACCTGGTTGGCGCCGCCATTGCAGGTCCACAGCTGCAGCTGGGTGCCGTTGGCCGTGCCGGCGTCGACCGCGTCCAGGCAGGTACCGGAACCGAGGTTGACGACCGTGCCGTCGGAGCGGACCCGCCACTTCTGGCCGTAGGTGTCGTTGCAGTCGTGGATCTGTACCGCGGTGCCGTTGGCGGTGGCTCCTCCGGCGGCCTCCAGGCAACGGTTGGCAAAGACGGTCAGTTCACCGCTCACCGTGGAGAACCAGGTCTGGTTGGTGCCGCCATTGCAGTCCCACAGCACCGGGCGGGTGCCGCTTGCCTGGTTGCCGCCGGGCAGGTCCAGGCAGCGGCCGGACCCCTTCCCCTTGTAGGCGCCGGGGGTGTTGGCGCGGTACCAGGTCTGGTCAGGGCCGCCGTTGCAGGTCCAGATCTGCAGCAGGGTGCCGGGGGTGGTGCCGCCCCCGGCGGCGTTCAGACACTTGCCCGAGTCGGGGTTCACCACCGTGCCGTCGCTGCCCACGGTCCACCGCTGGCCCGCGGAATTGTTGCAGTCGTAGATCTGCACGGCCGTACCGTCGGACGTGGCGCCGCCCTTGACGTCAAGGCACTTCGCACCGCCGTAGACCGTCAACTGCCCGGTCGGGGAGGCGGTCCAGGTCTGGTTGGCCTGGCCCTGGCAGTCCCACAGCGCCACCTGCGTGCCGTTGGTCCGGCTCGCCCCCGGCACGTCCGCGCACAGACCGGACTGGCTTCCCTTCAGCGCGCCGGCCTGGCCCTTGGGGGAGCAGGTCGACATGCCGG
The DNA here is from genome assembly GCF_044903305.1 of Streptomyces sp. NPDC019531. NCBI lineage: Bacteria > Bacillati > Actinomycetota > Actinomycetes > Kitasatosporales > Streptomycetaceae > Streptomyces > Streptomyces sp. NPDC019531. Next base: position 234,369 of record NZ_JBJDQL010000004.1, read on the forward strand.
ACGTGTAGGGGCACAGTGCCGTCACGAAGCCGCCGTTGGCAGCCTCCGCCACGGACAGGGTGTCGGCGTTGGTGACGACGCGGGTCTCGTGGGTCAGGCCTCCGGAGCCGTCGCGAACGGTCTCGGCCAGCCACTGCCCGGAGCCGAGGAAGGACAGTGGCGTCTGATAAGTCCTGGCGGACCCTGCGGAGATGCCACCGACGTACCAGCGCCCGCCGACGCGACGGGCCAGGTACGCCTCCTTGCCGGGGCTGCCGCCGAGCAGGCGCGTCTCGTCCCAGGCGGCGGGGAGCTGGTCGAGGATGCGCAGCGCCTCGGGGTGTGCCTCGTAGCTTTCGGGGCTGTCGGCGAAGTGCTGCCAGCCCGACTCGAACACGACGGAGGTGGCCAGTTCGTGGGCGTCGGTGGTGTCACGGCTGGTCATGCTGAACACCACGGGGGTGAAGTCCATGCTGGAGATCACGTTTCGGGTGTAGGGCAGGATGGTGTCGAAGGCGGCGCGGTTGTGGAACTGTTCCGAGCCGTACACCGCCTCGGCGGCGACCACTTGCGGCCAGGTGCGCTGCATTCCGCGCGGCATGGCGGTGCCGTGAAAGTTGACCATGAGCTTCAGGTTCGCGGTCTGGGCGAGTACGGCGTCGTACCACTGCAGGGTCGGCTGGGAGTACTCATCGATGAAGTCGATCTTCACCCCGGCCACTCCCCAGTTCTTGACCTGCGGCAGCCACTGGTCGCGCTGCGCCGCGGTGTGCAGGTCCGAGGAGTTGAACCACAGGATGACCTGTACGCCTCTGGCCTTGGCGTAGGACACGATGTCCGGCACCCAGGACGAGGACCAGCCCTCGTCGATGAGGACGTAGCCCCAGCCGTGACGCTGGGCGAAGTCGACGTACTGCTTCTGCCGGGCCTCGCTGGACGGGCTGCTGTGTTCGCTCAGCCAGGACCAGGCGACGGTGCCGGGCTTGATCCAGGAGGTGTCGGAGACCTTTGAGGGCGCGGCCAGGTCGTCGGTGATCGTGGACTGGGTGACGCTCGCCAGGTCGCCCAGTGCCGCGGTGCGCCACGGCGTCGAAAGCGGCAGCGTGGTGGTGATCCCGCCCTCCAGCTGGGCGGTGTAGGTGGCGGAGCCGGACGTGTGGGACAGGTAGGAGGCCGCGTACCGGCCATCGAGGTCCGTCTCGGCCACAAGCGCGTACGCGTTGCCGATCTGGAACAGCGCGGGCTGATGGTAGGTGTTGGTGGGAGCGCCACCGGCGGTGGTGGCGAACCACTGGCCCTGGTCCTCGCGGTCGGGCGGCACGAGCCATGCGTTGGCCGAGGCCGGGACCGTCCACGACGACGCCTCACCGGTCACGGTCACCGATCCGCTGCCCGGCAGCACGTAACGGTAGGCCACACCGGTGTCCGAGGCACGGACCACGACGTCGAGCCGGGCACCGCCGGTGCCCGAGAAGGACAGGGTCGTCTCGGTGTAGGCAGTCTGCCGGCTGCGCTGTTTGCCCGTGGTCATCGTGTACGACTCGGTGACCGTCCGGTCACTGCGCTGCAGGAACGTCAGGTTTGTCGTCAGGTCGGCGGCGCTGGTGCGGATCCCGATCGGGGACGGTGACAGGACGGTCTGGCCGTGGCTCGATGCGGCGAAGGTGAGCGTGCCGTCGTCGTTCAGCGTGACCTGCGCCGCCGTCGGGGAGCCTGCGGACGGGCCGGTGACGGTCCAGCCGGTGGCCGCGGCCGCTGTGTGCGCCGGCAGGACCACGAGAGCCAGGGGCAGCAGCAGTGCCAGCAGACAGCGTTGCAGCAGGCGTCTGGGCGGATTGATGGACATGGGCGTCCTTCATCGAGGTGAGTGGAGGTGACGACGGGCCGTGAAGCGATCGTCAGATGACAGGGATCCGGGTTGTGCCCTGCCCCGGATCCCCGCCTGGCCAGGGGGTGGTCCACTGCTGGTCGGCGCCGCCGTTGCGGCCCCACAGGTCGGTCGGTGTGTCGTTTGGCGGTGCCGCAGGCGATGCCGGGTTGGGAGCCCGCCGGGCCGTGGGCAGGTGTGGGGGGGCGTACGGCCCGGCGGGGGGGGCAGGGGTGGCTAGGACGGCCGCCAGATCTGGTGGGCGCCGCCGGTGCAGGTCCCGATCTCCAGCGGGGCGCTGTTGGCTGTCCCGTGCTCAACCGCATCCAGGCACTTGCCGGGTCCGACGTTGACCACGCTGCCCTCGCAACGCACCCGCCACTGAGGATCTGCGACTGCTGAGCGGCTGGATGGTCCCGCAGCAGCCGGGAGTTGCCCCGGCACTGCTGATCGCACCGATCCCGTCGACCGTCCGGCCACGCCGGCTACAAGCGCTATCAGCCACAACGGCAGGAGATGTCTCAAGCTTCGTTGCACAGCGTCGTCCTTCTCCAGTGGGGGATGAGGACAGCTTCGGAGAGCTCTCGCACGCGCCACGCCGAATTGTCCGTGGAGGATTGTGCGCCAGTGTGAAGTCCTGTTGATTTACCGTCAAGGTCTATACCAAAGAACATGTTTGCATCAGATGGAAAGCGTTTGCCCAGCCGGGCCTGAAGTGGTCGACGCGGAACCAGCCGATCCCCCGGCACGGCGATCATGCGCGCGATGCCCTCTGGGACGAGTTCGCTGGCAGACGCGCCGCCGCTTCTCAAGGGATTACCTGCGATCAGGAGTACATCGTCGCGTCGGCCGCGAAGTTCGCGCTTACCGTGGGCGGTTCGACGTCGCCGCCACCTCCGACCACTTCGGTGACATCGGAAGCGACATTGCGGACGGACGCCAGCAGCGTCAACTTCCGCCGCCAGCAGACCGTTTCCATACCGGCGCACAAGCTGCTGCGGACTCCACTTCCTCATCGGCCAGTCCGCACACCGCATCGACGTCACCGCATCGACGTCCCGGATGGCGTCCCGCCATGGTGTAGCCGATCAAGGCTGGGGCGTACGCCCGGGGGCGTGCTGATAGCGGTTCCGCTCCCCGCCCACAAGGCGGGCCACCTCCAACTCTCCTTGGTGAACGGCCAGTTCAACCCGAGGTGCGCGGTGACCCTGTCCCAGCTGACAACGTCACCCGCTCCCGCCTGGGACGACTCGTCCGCCAAGGACTCCTCGAACAACCCGGCCGCGGCCGCTACCAGAAACGGACTTGACGCCCTATGAGCGGCAATAGGTGCGGCGTTATGTCGTGGCTCGCTGAGGCTCAACGGTGGATACCGCGCACCTCCGAGAAGGCCCAGTCGGGCTTCGGGCGTACGAAGGGCACCAGGTAGACGAGCACCAAACAGCCGACTGCGCCCGCCCCGGTGGCCGGCCACGCCCACATGCGGCGCGTGTTGATCGCCGATTCACATGCCGCAGCACGAGCGTCCACGGCACGCTCCGGCAGACCCGCCTGCACGGCGTCATAAGTGATGGCGCCTTCCACGCCAGTGACGGCGGTCCCGCACTTCAGAGACTCGCCGCCGCTCGCATCCGCGTTCACACCGAGCAACAACCCGCATATACCAATGAGGACGAGTGCGCCGGCGATGACGGACAGCACCGCGTAAACGGCGCCGTCTATCGTCCGCTCCTCGTTCCAGCCCAAGCGTCTTTTGGTTCCCATAGGTCCTTGCCTACCCACTCCTCGCCAACTGGCGCCGCCTCCACCGCCGCTACGAACGCTGACGACTCGGTCGGCGATAGTTGATCGCCGTCCGGCCGTGACATGAGGACGGCCGCCCGGGTTCTTCGAGTGTGAACCAAGAAGTGGGCCCGCACGGCCTTGTCCCATCCTGCCTTCACCGGGTTCCCGGCCAACATCTCGGCGGTTTGATCGAAGAGTTGACCCAGCCGTGGTGTGCTCTGCACGAAGCGGCGCTGCACGAGCGGCGGGGCCACGTGCGCCTGAGGGCGGCGGGGGCCGGCCCCAAGCACGAGCTTGCCTTCACCGACCGCGTCGTACTCGCCCTCGTCCACCTGCGCACAAACCCGCCGCATGCCGCGCTGGCGAACTGTACGACATAGGCCGCTCCACGGTCAGCGAGGAGATCGCCGAGATCGGTTCCCCTGCTCGCCCGGCGCGGCTTCGCCGTCCCGAGCGGTCGGGGCAGCGGCTGCACACCGGTGCCTCGCCCGCGAGCGGCTCACCACCACCCTCGCCGAGACCGAAACCCGCCTGGCCGAGCTCACCGCCACCCGCAAGGTCATCGACAGCCTCACCCCTCCCGACCACGCAACAACCCCCGCGGAGACCGCCACCGTCTACCAGCACATCGTGACCACGCTCAACGAGCACCCCAGGCAGGTGTTCCGCATCCGCGATCTGCACGAGCACCTCGGCCGGCCCACCGACGAGCCCTCGAACAACCCGGACGCGGCCGCTACCAGAAACGGACTTAACGCCCTCTCGCGAGTTCAAGTTCGGATTCTGTTTGCGTGGTTCGCGGTTTTCCGGTTCGCCGGTCCATTCATGGGCGGTGAAGACCACGGTGAGAAAGCCGTTGGGGGCCTCCACGCCCCAGGCGCCGTGGATGATGTGGGCGACCTTCAGGGCTTCCGGCTTCACGACCAGACCGGTCCCTTCGCACAGCTCCCGCACTGCCGTCTCTGTGATGGGCTCGCCCGCCTCGCTCTTGCCGACGGGAAGGTCCCACATGCCCTGGGCGAACTTGGCGTTCTGGCTGCGTTGGAGGAGGACGACGCGGTTGGTGGGGCAGCTTAGGCCAGTGTTTCGCGTGCACGGCGGGCGAGTTCGGCGGCTCCGGACACTTGCGGCGCTCGTCCATGGCGAGGGTGGAGCGGAGCGAGGTGATCGCCTTGCGGGCGCGGTCGGAAGTCATGCCCTCTATAAGCGTCAGGGCCTGGGACCAAAAGCGTCAGGGCCTGGGACCAAGCGGCGACGGCCTCGTCGGCATGGGCCTGCACGGCGAGGCTGTCGCCGAGGCCGGCGTAGGTGAGGGCGTGGACGCGCGTACTTCTTGGGGTCCCAGCGGATCAGGGCGTCTCGGTGCTGCTGTTCGGTGCCGACGTGGTCGGCGAGGTCGGTGAGCGTGCGGGCGGTGTGCCCGCCGAAGGTGCTGGCGGCGGGGCCGCGAAGGTGCGTGCCGCTGCGGGCCTCTCACCGACGGCGGCGAAGGCACGGGCGTGGGTGATGTGGAGGAGGGCTTCGGTCTGGCCGTCGACGTGGCCGAGGCCGCGAGGACAAGAGGTCAACGAGTCCGCCACTCACGCAAGCACTCTCGTGACGCGTCATCCCCGGAGAACATGCGAAACCCAGGCCGGAGAACTCCTGGCCTGGGCTTTTGTTGAGCCGCCTGTCGGAATCGAACCGACGACCTTCGGGTTACAAAGCCGGCGCTCTACCAACTGAGCTAAGGCGGCAACGCGCACTACAACGCCGTACGCGGAGGCTGCACCACTGTACACAGAGCTCCTGGCCCCGAGCCACGCAGTTCCGCCCTCACTCGATCCCAAAACCGCGCGTAACCATCCGCGCACCCGTTCGTTGATCGAGCTGACGTGCTGCTCCGAAGATCAGATCGTCAGGGAGGGGCCATGGCGGAGACGGAGGCCGAGCGCATCAAGCCTGACGTTCTCGGCATCGGCGATCGTCGCAAGCACCACACGCGCAAAGGGACTCCCTTGAAGTCCCACGCCAAGGCGCCCGACACGCATCACCGGCTGTACCGGTTCCGCTTCTACCCGACCGAGGAGCGGTCTCGGCAGTTGCGTGGTTGAGGGACGTGTCCTCGACGGTGCTTCAGCAGTCTCTGCGCCATCTGGATCAGGCGTACGGCCGTTTCTTCAGGGGTGAGGCCAGGTATCCGAGGCGGAAGAAGAAGGGTCGATCGCGCGATACGGCGACCTAGGTGCGTACGGGGTTCAGGTGGGTGGAGGATCCGGAGCGGCCAGGGACCGGGCTGATCACGTTGGCCAAGCAGTCGGGGCCGTTGGACATCCGGTGGTCTCGGGCGTTGCCTGCCGGGGATGTGCCGGTGCGGTTGTCGGTGACGCGGGATCGGGCGGGCCGGTACTTCGTGGCCGTGTTGGTGGAGGAGCGGATAGCGCCTCTGCCCATGGTGTTCGCCCCGGGGATGCGGGAGCCGAAGGTGGTTGGGGTGGATGTCGGTCTGGCGTCGCTGGTCATCCTGGATGACGGGACGAAGTTCGATCACCCACGGTTGTTGAAGCGGTACGCGGAGAAGTTGGCGCGGTTGCAGCGGGAGCTGCGCACGAAGGTGCGGGGTTCGAGGAATCGGGAGAACGTCCGGGAGAAGCTCGCACGGCTCTATGCCTCGTGGGGCGAGCTGCTTCGGCAGTTGCGCTACAAGTGCGAGTGGTACGGCCGCACGCTGGACGTCATCGACCGCTTCTTCCCACCCACTCGGCGGTGCTCCAGCTGCCACGCCACAGGGCCGAGGATGGACGTCTCGGTTCGACAGTGGACATGTGCCGAGTGCGGCCCCCCGCACGATCGTGACGTGAATGCCGCCGTGAACCTCCGAGACGAAGGTCTGCGTTTGCTGGCCGCATGGACGGCTGGTGCAGTACGGACCGATGGGCCGTCGGCCGGAAGGCCTGTGGAGCCCGTGCAAGACCGGTCGGGCACAGCTCACCAGGGCTGTGTGCGGTCGGCAGCAGGCGATGAAGCAGGAAGTCAAGAGGCGAGGTCAAAAGCGCGATGCTCTGCCCCGCTCGAAAATTTCCGCGAAGTTCACAGTCCTTCAGGTACTGACATACGCCTGAACGCCAGGTACCGTCCTGACCCAGTCCATCTGTGTGGACTACACCACCACCTTCCTACAACGGATCGTCCGGCACGTTCCTGCCGGTAGAAGGGGGCCTCTGAGCCATGGCCACTGTTTCGTTCGACAAGGCGACCCGCATTTACCCGGGTTCCACGAAGCCCGCCGTCGACGGTCTCGACATCCACATCGAGGACGGCGAGTTCCTCGTCCTGGTCGGCCCCTCCGGCTGTGGCAAGTCCACCTCGCTCCGCATGCTGGCGGGGCTGGAGGACGTCAACGGCGGCGCCATCCGCATCGGTGACCGCGACGTCACGCACCTGCCGCCGAAGGACCGGGACATCGCCATGGTGTTCCAGAACTACGCGCTGTACCCGCACATGTCGGTCGCCGACAACATGGGCTTCGCGCTCAAGATCGCCGGCATCAACAAGGCGGAGATCCGGCAGAAGGTCGAGGAGGCCGCGAAGATCCTCGACCTCACCGAGTACCTGGACCGCAAGCCGAAGGCCCTCTCCGGTGGTCAGCGCCAGCGTGTGGCCATGGGTCGCGCCATCGTGCGTGAGCCCCAGGTCTTCCTCATGGACGAGCCGCTGTCCAACCTGGACGCCAAGCTCCGTGTCTCCACCCGTACGCAGATCGCCTCGCTGCAGCGCCGTCTCGGCATCACCACCGTCTACGTCACCCACGACCAGGTCGAGGCCATGACGATGGGCGACCGGGTGGCCGTACTCAAGGACGGTCTGCTCCAGCAGGTCGACTCCCCGCGCAACATGTACGACCGCCCGGCGAACCTCTTCGTCGCCGGCTTCATCGGCTCCCCGGCGATGAACCTCGTCGAGGTCCCGATCACCGACGGCGGTGTGAAGTTCGGCAACAGCGTGGTGCCCGTCAACCGTGAGGCCCTCAAGGCGGCCTCCGACAAGGGTGACACCACGGTGACCGTCGGTGTCCGCCCCGAGCACTTCGACATCGTCGAGCAGGGCGGCGCCGCCGCGACCGCGCTGTCGAAGGCGACCGAGGACGCCCCGGCCGGCCTCGCGGTCTCCGTGAACGTCGTCGAGGAGCTCGGCGCCGACGGCTACGTCTACGGCTCCGCCAAGGTCGGCGACGAGCTGAAGGACCTGGTCGTCCGCGTCAGCGGCCGCGCGGTCCCGGAGAAGGGCGCCACGCTGCACGTCGTGCCGCGGCCGGGCGAGACCCACGTGTTCTCGACCTCCACGGGCGAGCGCCTCACCGACTGAGGACGAACAGCAGCGAATCACCCAGGTTCATGAGAAGGGCCCCGCAGATGCTCTGCGGGGCCCTTCTCGCGCCTGGGACATGCTCGGACGGTGTCGACAAATACCCCGGCACACCGGTCATTTCGAGCAGTGTGCGTCAACGCCCTACCCACAAAAGGCACTACCTCGTCCCCCGAACCGGTGACTAAATGTCGCCAAATAATTACCACGCGCTACCCTCACACGCGTGAAGCACTCCACTAGCCAACAGACGCGACGCGGCCGGGGCCCCGCCCGCCGGATCGGCCGCTCCCTCGCCCTTGTCCTGCCCGTCGTCCTGGTGCTCTCCGGGACCCTCGCGGTCACCCGAGTCAACTGGTCCGGGGATCCCTCGACCTCCTCGGTGCTCACCGCGTCGGACGCCACGGTCTCCGACGGCAAGCCCCGCAGCGCGCCCCTCGCCCCGCAGGACGTCCTGCGGGGGCAGCTCATGACCGAGCTCCAGGAGAAGGACCCTGGCATCGCCCTCACCCACCTCCAGGAGGCGGTGAACGACCGCCCGTCGCTCGCCAGGCACTGCGTTTCCCTCGCGAGGGCCCTGGGCCGCGCAGCGGTCCGTGTGTACGGCCCCACGCGCGCGCAGTCGTATGCCCGCCCCGTCTGCGACACGTCCTTCGCGACGGGTGTGGCGGCCGCGCACGGCTGACCTCACGAGAAGGGGCGCCGACCGAGGTCGGGAAAGGGACGCGTCGTACAGTTTCGGTCATGACCGATCCGAACGCCGCGTCCCGCCCCACCCAGGCCGTGATCCTGGCCGGCGGCCAGGGTTCCCGGCTGCGTCCCTATACCGACGACCGGCCCAAGCCGATGGTCGAGATCCCCGGTACGGGGACTCCGATCATCGGCCATCAGCTTGTATGGCTCGCCGAGGAAGGCGTGACGGACGTCGTCGTCAGCTGTGGGCATCTCGCCGAGGTGCTCCAGGACTGGCTGAAGACGGCCGACCTCCCGGTGCGCGTCCAGACCGTCATCGAGACGGAGCCGCTCGGACGGGGCGGCGGTCTCAAGTACGCGGCCGCGCATCTGCCGCACCCGGACCAGGCGTGGTACGCGACGAACGGTGACATCTGGACCCGGTTCTCGCTGCGTGACATGGCGGACTTCCACACCGAGCGGGACGCGATGGCTACGCTCGCGTTGGCGCGGCCGCGGATTCCCTGGGGGGCCGTGCAGACCGACGGGTTCGGACACATCACGGACTTCATCGAGGCGCCGCCGTCGACGTTCGAGATCAACGCCGGTGTGTATGTGTTCTCGCCCGCGTTCGCCGCGTTGCTGCCGGAGCGGGGGGATCATGAGCGGACTACGTTCCCCACGTTGGCGCGTGAGCTGCGGCTTGCTGGGTTCCCGATTCCTCAGGGGGCGTACTGGCGGGCCATCGACACGGCGAAGGATCTGACCGAGGCCGCGAAGGAGCTGGCCGCGTTGGGGCGGTGACGGTGGTGTTCAGGGTGCGGGTCCGCTGTGGCTGGTCGCGCCCGCGCGGCGGAGCCGCACATTGATAAGGCCCCGCGCCCCTGACAGCACTACAGCCCCCTCTGCGCCAAGAAGGTCCCGCACAATCCTCTGTGCGGGACCTTCTCTCTGCGTGGGCGGTGTCTCTCAGCCGGTGGGGTTGCCCAGTGCGTCGCCCACCGGCCCGCCTACCCCAACAGGCCGCCGACCAGGCCCGGTTCGCCGGAGGAGGAACCCCCGGTGCCGGAGCCGCCTGTTGAACCGCCGGAGGTGCTGGTGCCGCCGGTCGGGCCCGAGGTGGTGCTGGGGGCCTGCTGGACCGGGGAGGACTGCTGGGGTGAGGTCTGGCCCGTAGTGCCCTGGGTCTGGCTGGGTGAGCCGCCGGTGCTGGCGCCGATGTCGCCGGTGGCGCCCGGGGTGGCCGAGGTGCCGACGGACGGGCCTGTGGTCGCGCCCTGGCTGGGTGCGGTGGACGCCGACGGGCTCTTCTTGCGGGCCTTGGCGGAGTCCTGCGGGAGCGGGGAACCCGGCAGTTCGTTGCGCGGGGCCTCGCCGGGGCCGGGGACGATCACCCGGTCGGCGTCCCGGACGGCTCCGCCGAGCACCGAGCCGATCAGCAGCGTCAGACCCATCACGATCGCGGTGATGAGGGCGCCGCGGCGCAGGACGTAACGGCGCAGTTCCCAGATGTCGGAGCGGGGTCCGAGGCGGCGCCAGGCGCTGCCCGCGAGGCGGCCGTCGATGGAGTAGACGGGGGCGCCGGCGATGATCAGCGGGGACCAGGCGGCGAGGTAGATGATGTCGGGGGTGTCGTAGGCGGGGACGCTCTTCCAGCTGACGGTGACGAGGAGCGCGGCGGAGAGGCCGGCGCCGACGACCGCGCCGACCCGTTGCCAGCAGCCCAGGACCGTGAGGACGCCCACGATGACCTGGAGGAAGGCGATGACGAGGCCGGAGCCGACGGGGTGCTGGAGGGCGAACTGGCGCAGTGGTTCGGCCACTTCCCACGGGTGCAGGGTGTTGAGCCACTTGACCATGGAGCCGCGCTTGCCGCCGTCGAAGTAGACGGGGTCGCACAGCTTGCCCATGCCGGCGTAGATGGAGATGAAGCCGAGGAAGATCCGGAGCGGGAGGAGGACGACGCCGAGGTTCATCCGGCGGCCCGGGTAGTACGCGTGCCGCGCGGGCTCGTCGCCCTGCCGCCGCAGGGGGCGGTCGGCGCCGGTGTCCTCGAAGTCCGCGTGCGCGTAGGCGGGTTCGTCGTCGGTGCTGCCAACTGTCGGCATGGGCGGCAGGAGTCGGGTGCTGTCGCTGTCGTAGCTGCGCTGGGCGCCGACGAGCGGCGTCTGCATGGTCTGGGCCAACTCGTCGTCGTAGTCGGCCCGGTAGCCGTGGTCGACGTCGATGCGGGGGATGACCTGGGTGGCTCCGGCGTCGACGGCGGGGGGCTCGCCGTGGCCGACGCTGCCGCCCCGCACGGCCTGGAGCAGGCGGTGGGCGCCGGTGTCGTCGGGGGCTGACTTGCCGCTCCATACGACGGGGCGACGGCGCCCCGCGGCGCCGGCGGCCGGCATCCGGGCGGTGTCCTCGGCGGCGATCAAGCGCCGTGCGGTCCGCGGGGATTGGGCAACGCGCCGCGTCGACGCGCCCAACTGCACGCGGAAGCTGGCGTGGTTGACGATGATCTGCGCCGGATCGCTCGGCACCTTCACCATGCTCAGCGCGGGAGCGTCATCGAACCCGGAATCGAATCCCGACGAGCGGCCCCCCGTGGGTGTGCGGGGTGTTCTGGTGTCCACACTCATCTAACCGAGTGACGTGTGGTTAGGACACTGCTTTGACTGGGCGGATCTGTCCGGACCCCGTCAAGGTTGTCCCGTACGCCGGGAACACCCCGTGTGAGTGACCGCGCCGAACAGTCGTTCAGGCCCGCCGACGAGCCGCCTCGTACAGCACGATCCCCGCCGCCACACCGGCGTTCAGGGACTCCGCACCACCCGGCATCGGGATCCGTACCCGGTAGTCGCAGGTCTCGCCGACCAGTCGCGACAGACCCTTGCCCTCGCTGCCGACGACGATGGCGACGGGGCCGCCGAGGGCCTCCAGGTCGCCGATCTCGTGCTCACCGTCGGCGGCGAGGCCGACGACCACGATGCCGGCCTTCTTGTACCCCTCCAGGGCGCGGGTGAGGTTCGTGGCACGGGCGACCGGCGTACGGGCGGCGGTGCCTGCGGAGGTCTTCCAGGCGCCCGCCGTCATGCCGGCCGCGCGCCGCTCCGGTACGACGACGCCGTGGCCGCCGAAGGCGGAGACCGAGCGGACGACCGCGCCGAGGTTGCGGGGGTCGGTGACGCCGTCGAGGGCGACGATCAGCGGGTCCTCGCCGTCGTCGTAGGCGGCAGCGGCGAGGTCCTCGGGGTGCGCGTACTCGTACGGCGGGACCTGGAGGACCAAGCCCTGGTGGTTGAGCCCGTTGGTCATACGGTCCAGCTCGGGTCGGGGGGCCTCCATGAGGTGGACGCCGCCCCGGTCGGCGACGAGCTGGAGAGCCTCGCGGACCCGCTCGTCGTTGTCGATGAACTGCTGGACGTAGAGCGTCACCGCGGGCACGCCCTCGCGCAGCGCCTCGACGACGGGGTTGCGGCCGACGACCATCTCCGAGGTGCCCTTGCCGCCCCGGCCGCGCGGCGCGGGACGCCGTACGGCCTGCTTCGACTTGGCGTTGGCGATTCGGTTCTTCTTGTGGCCCTTGCGCATCTCGGCGGGCGGGGTCGGGCCCTTGCCCTCCAGGCCCCTGCGTCGCTGGCCGCCGCTGCCGACCTGCGCGCCCTTCTTGCCGGACATGCGGCGGTTGTTGGCTGCCATGACCTACCCGTCTACGTGAGTCTCTACGTCGCTGAAAATCGTCGTACGTACATGCAGTGTGCCGCCCGGATGGCCGGGCGGCACAATCGATCAAGAAAAAGAGGACCGGGAACTAACGGGGACCCAGTGTCCAGCGCGGCCCCTGCGGACCGTCCTCGATGGTCAGTCCGGCCTGGCCGAGCTGGTCGCGGATGGCGTCCGCCGTGGCCCAGTCCTTGCGGCCGCGGGCCGCCTCGCGCTGGTCGAGGACCAGGCGTACGAGGCTGTCGACGACGCCGTGCAGATCGTCGCCGCGATCGGCTTCGCCTGCCCAGTGCGGGTCGAGCGGGTCTAGGCCGAGGACGCCGAGCATGGCGCGCACCTCGGCGAGGCGGGCCACCGCGGCTTCCTTGTCGTCGGCCGCGAGGGCGCTGTTGCCCTGCCGGACGGTGGTGTGCACGATGGCGAGCGCCTGCGGGACGCCCAGGTCGTCGTCCATGGCCTCGGCGAAGGCGGGCGGCACCTCGGCCGCCGGCTCCACGTCCCCGGCCTTCCCTGCTTTTTCGGTGACTCGCTGCACGAAGCCCTCGATCCGCGCGAACGCCGACTCGGCCTCGCGCAGGGCGTCCTCGCTGTACTCGATCATCGAGCGGTAGTGCGGGGTGCCGAGGTAGTAGCGCAGCACGATCGGGCGCCACTGCTTGACCATCTCGGAGACGAGGACGGAGTTCCCGAGCGACTTGGACATCTTCTCGCCGCTCATGGTGACCCAGGCGTTGTGCACCCAGTACCGCGCGAACTCGTCGCCGTAGGCCTTGGCCTGGGCGATCTCGTTCTCGTGGTGCGGGAAGATCAGGTCCAGGCCGCCGCCGTGGATGTCGAAGGCGGTGCCGAGGTATTTGTGCGCCATGGCCGAGCACTCCAGGTGCCAGCCGGGGCGGCCGCGGCCCCACGGGGTCTCCCAGTCGGGCTCGCCGGGCTTGGTCGCCTTCCAGAGCGCGAAGTCCCGCGGGTCCCGCTTGCCGGTCTCGCCGTCGGAGGCGGGCTGCAGGAGGTTGTCCAGCTCCTGGTTGGAGAGCTGGAGGTACTCCGGGAAGGACTTCACGTCGAAGTAGACGTTGCCCTCGGCCTCATAGGCGTGGCCCCGTTCGATGAGCCCGCGCATCATCTCGATCATCTCGGGGACGTGCCCGGTGGCCCGCGGTTCGTACGTCGGCGGCAGGCAGCCGAGGGCGTCGTAGCCGTCGTTGAACGCGCGCTCGTTGTCGTAGCCGATGGACCACCAGGGGCGGCCCTGGTCGCGGGACTTCGTGATGATCTTGTCGTCGATGTCCGTGACGTTGCGGATGAACGTGACGTCGTAGCCGCGGTACTCGAACCAGCGGCGCATGATGTCGAAGTTCAGGCCGGAGCGGATGTGGCCGATGTGCGGGGCGGCCTGCACGGTGGCGCCGCAGAGGTAGATCGAGACACAGCCCTGTGTGAGGGGGGCGAAGTCACGGATCTGCCGGGCGCTGGTGTCGTACAGGCGAATGGTCACGGGTCCAGGGTAGTGGGCGATCCCCCGTGCATTGCACCCGTCCGCGACATCTCAGACTCCGCGCGCCAGGACGGCTCAGACCCTGCGTGCCACCAGCGCCGTCGCCACCGCCATCAGCCCTTCGTCCCGGCCGGGGAAGCCGAGCCCGTCGGTGGTGGCTCCCGACACCGAGACCGGAGCTCCAGCCGCCTCCGACAGAAGCTTCTGGGCCTCGTCCCGGCGTTTTCCGATCTTCGGCCGCGGTCCTACGACCTGCACGGCGACGTTGCCGATGACGAACCCCGCCTCGCGGACGATCCGGGCCGCCTCCGTCAGCAAGGTGACCCCGGATGCACCCGACCACTCGGGGCGCCCGGTGCCGAAGTGCCGGCCGAGGTCACCGAGTCCGGCGGCGGAGAAGAGTGCGTTGCACGCGGCGTGGGCGACGACGTCCGCGTCGGAGTGGCCGGCCAGGCCGGGCCCCTCGCCCTCCCACTTCAGGCCCGCGCACCACAGCTCGCGGCCCTCCTCGAAGGCGTGGATGTCGGTGCCGATGCCGACCTGCGGCAACACGAACTCAGAAGCCATCGTTGAGCCTCCTGCGGGCCAGGACCGCCTCCGCGAGGACCAGGTCCAGCGGGCGGGTCACCTTGAAGGCCTCCTCGTGGCCGGGCACGACCACGACCGTCAGCCCCAGCTGCTCGACCATGCTCGCGTCGTCGGTGACGTCCTCGGTGACCGAGTCGTGGGCGCGGACCAGGGTGGCCCGGTCGAAGCCCTGCGGGGTCTGTACGGCACGGAGGCGCGCGCGGGCCGGGGTGGCCACGACCGGCTCGGGCTCGCCGGAGACCTGAGCGGGCTCGACCTCCTTGACCGTGTCCGCGAGGGGCAGCGCGGGGACGACCGCGGGTGCTCCCGTCCGTACGGCCTCAATGACCGCGTCGACGGTGTCGACCGGGACGAGCGGGCGGGCCGCGTCATGGACCAGGACGATGCCGAAGTCGGGCGGGAGCGCCTCCAGGCCGAGCCTCACCGACTCCTGGCGGGAGTCGCCGCCCGGGACGACGACGAAGTCGGTCCGCTCGGGCAGCGCGTGCGCGTCGAGGAGCGACTTGACCTCGCCGGCGCCGTCGGGCGGGGCCACGACGACGACCAGGGAGACGGCACGGGACGCGGCCATCGCGCGGACCGCGTGGATCAGCATGGGGGTGCCGTTCAGCGCGCGTAGCGCTTTGGGGGCGCCCGGACCGAGGCGTACGCCCTTTCCGGCGGCCGGAATCACCACCGCGGTACGGGCTTCGGCACGTGCTTCGGCGGTCGAAGGGCGCGAAACGTCAGACATCGGTTCCTGTCAGGTTTGTGTGCTCGGCCAACGTGGGTACGGAGACAGCGTGCCGGGCGCGACGCCTTGACCGGACCCTTCCGTGACACCGGTCGAGCCTGCTGCCCGGGCCCGGCACGCCAAGTATCGGGGACCCGTCCCGTCGTACGGTGTTCGGGTACGAACATGCCGCAGCGCCCGGCGACAGAAATACGTCATCGGGCACCGCGGCATCTCAATGTGCTGAGCCGAACCTGGCGGCAGCGTGCGTCGTCAGGACGCGAGGACCTCGTCGAGCAGGGCCTCGGCCTTGTCTTCGTTGGTGTTCTCCGCGAGAGCGAGCTCACTCACCAGGATCTGTCGAGCCTTGGCGAGCATGCGCTTCTCACCTGCGGAGAGTCCGCGCTCGCGCTCACGACGCCACAGGTCACGCACGACTTCCGCGACCTTGATGACATCGCCGGAGGCGAGCTTCTCCAGGTTTGCCTTGTAACGACGGGACCAGTTTGTGGGCTCCTCGGCGTACGGCGCGCGCAGCACCTCGAAGACCCGGTCCAGCCCGTCCTGACCGACCACATCACGCACGCCGACGAACTCCGCATTGTCCGCTGGCACACGTACCGTCAGGTCACCCTGGGCGACCTTCAGCACCAAGTAGGTCTTGTCCACGCCTTTGATCTGGCGAGTTTCGATAGCCTCGATCAGCGCGGCCCCGTGATGGGGATAGACCACGGTGTCGCCAACCTTGAACGTCATGTGACAGGTACCCCTTCCGTGGCTATCCAGGGTAACACGGAAACTGCGGGTTCTGAATGGCGTTTTCGCAGGTCAGGGCATATCTCGGGGCTTGACAACTGCAACAGGAACGTGCTGCGGAGGCCGAGCGGAAGAAGGTATTCGCAGGTCGGAGCGGCTCTCCGGGGGAGGTGAAACGCGTACGGTACACGCATCCGGAGGCCCCGCCAGGCGGGCTAACATCCACAAATGTCCGGTTCCAAGTGTGCGACTTCCGCTACTCCGTTCGGCGTCCGGAGTCGGTTCCGCGTCGAATCCGGAATTGATCACGCGGGGCCACCGGATCAGACGGTGATCAATTCCGGGGGCGATCGCGCATTCCTTCACGGAAGTTTTGCTACTGGATGCCGAAGGCTCTTATGTGAATGCAGGACGAGCGCCGGAGTGCGGAGTGCAAGTGACTCACGAGTCACTTGTGGACGGGGTGAACGGGAGTGACACGCCCCTTGGGGAGGGTCGGGTGCGGACCGGGTGGAACGGCTCGGTAACCTAAGCCCGCTGACAGACACTTAGCGCGGCTTTACGGGCCGCCCCGCTCAAGTCAAGGAGTTGCCGCCGCCGTGAGCAGCAGCCTTCGACGCGGCGCCCTCGCCGCCGCCTCCCTCGCGTTCTCGGTCGCCGCGCTCTCCGCGTGCGCGGCCGGCACCACAGCCCAGACGCTGGAGGTCAAGCCGGACAACGCGGAGACCAGCGTCGGCGACATCAAGCTCCAGAACGTGGTGGTCATCACCCAGCCCTCCACCGAGGCCTCCGGTGAGACCAAGGGCCCGGCGGTGATCTCCGCCACCCTCTTCAACAGCGGCGACACCGCCCAGACGCTGGACTCCGTGACCATCGCGGACGGTGGGAGCGCCGAGATCACGGCCGCCAAGGGCAAGGGCAAGGTGACCGTCCCGGCCCACGGCTCCGTCATCCTCGGCGGCCAGGGCAACGCCTCCGCCGCGGTGAACGACCTCGGCGAAAGCGTCAAGAACGGCAACGCCCAGAAGGTCACCTTCACCTTCAGCACGACCGGAGACGTGAGCCTGCAGGCCTTCGTGGTCCCGGCCGACAGCTACTTCACCAAGTGGGGCCCGACCGCGATGCCCTCGGTACCGGCGGAGACGGCCAAGCCGTCCACCTCGGGCAGCCCGAGCGGCTCCACCACGCCGAGCGGCTCCACCACGCCTGGCGACGCGGCCTCCGCGAGCGCGACGGCGAGCGAGTCGGCCGCGGGCCACTGAGCGTCCGTACGACACCGTCGTACGACACGAAGGGCGGGACCTCTCAGGAGGTCCCGCCCTTCGGCTTACGGCAACTGTTGTTTACGGCTCGAACTTGTACCCGAGGCCTCGCACCGTCACCAGGTACCGAGGCGCGCCCGGGTCCGGCTCGATTTTGGCGCGCAGGCGCTTGACGTGGACGTCGAGGGTCTTGGTGTCGCCGACGTAGTCGGCACCCCAGACGCGGTCGATGAGCTGCATGCGGGTCAGGACGCGGCCCGCGTTGCGCAGCAGCATCTCCAGCAGGTCGAACTCCTTGAGGGGCAGGTCGACCTTGGAGCCGGAGACCGTGACCACGTGGCGGTCCACGTCCATGCGGACCGGACCGGCCTCCAGGGCCGCCGGGGTGACCTCCTCGGGCTCGCCGCGGCGGCGCAGGACGGCGCGGATACGGGCGACCAGCTCGCGCGAGGAGAACGGCTTGGTGACATAGTCATCGGCTCCTATTTCCAGGCCGACCACCTTGTCGATCTCGCTGTCCTTGGCGGTCACCATGATGACGGGGACGTTGGAGCGGCCGCGCAGCTGTCGGCACACCTCGGTGCCGGGCAGGCCCGGCAGCATCAGGTCGAGGAGGACGAGGTCGGCGCCGTTGCGCTCGAACTCGTCGAGTCCGTCGGGGCCCGTGGTCGCGATGGCGACCTCGAAGCCCTCTTTGCGGAGCATGTACGACAGGGCGTCGGAGAAGGACTCCTCGTCCTCGACGACGAGCACTCGGGTCACGGAAGGACCTCCGGGGCGGGAAGCGGGTCGTAAGAAGTCGACTCGGGAGTGGACCCGTCCTCGTCGTCGAGGTCGGGGTGCTGGAGCGCGCGGTCGCGGGCCGCGCCCGCCTCCGGCAGCCTGAGGGTGAAAGTGGAGCCCTGTCCCTCCGAGCTCCACACCGTGACCTCCCCGCCGTGCGAGGCGGCCACGTGCTTGACGATCGCGAGACCGAGGCCCGTGCCGCCAGTCTGGCGGGAGCGGGCCGGGTCGACGCGGTAGAAGCGCTCGAAGATGCGCTCCTTGTCCTTGTCGGAGATGCCGATTCCCTGGTCGGTGACGGCCACCTCGATGTGGTCGCCGCCCGGCGCGGACACCCTGCGGGCGGCTATGCCGACGCGGGTGCGGGCGGGCGAGTAGTTGACGGCGTTCTCGACGAGGTTGCCGAGGGCGGCGGCGAGCTGGCCGCGGTTGCCCCAGACACGCAGTTCGGCCGCGCCGGCCGCCGCCATGGTGATCTGCTTGGTGCCGGCCTGGTGACGGCAGCGGTCCATGGCCTCGGCGACGAGCTCGTCGACACGGACGGGTTCGGCGTCCTCCAGCGGGTCGTCGTTCTGCACCCGGGAGAGGTCGATGAGCTCCTGGACCAGACTGGTCAGGCGGGTGGCCTCGATCTGCATACGGCCGGCGAAGCGTTCCACCGCCTCCGGGTCGTCGGAGGCGTCCATGACGGCCTCGGACAGCAGGGAGAGCGCGCCGACGGGGGTCTTGAGCTCATGGCTGACGTTCGCGACGAAGTCGCGTCGTACCGCTTCTATCCGCCGGGCCTCGGTGAGGTCCTCCACCAGCAGCAGCACCAGCCGGGAGCCGAGGGGCGCGACGCGCGCCGAGACCGCGAGGGCCTCGCCACGTCCGGTCCCCCGCCTCGGAAGGTCCAGCTCGACCTGGCGTATCTCCCCGTCCCTCCTGGTGTCCCGGGCCATCTGGAGCATGGGCTCCACGGAGAGCTTGCCGCCGCGGACCAGCCCGAGGGCGTACGCGGCGGAGCTCGCCTTGACGACGGCGTCGGCCTCGTCGAGGACGACGGCCGAGGAGCGGAGCACGGAGAGGACGGTGTCCACGCCCGGCGGAAGCACCGGGTCCGTGTGCAGGGAGGTGCGGGTGGGGCGCTTCTGCTCCCGCTCGCTCCAGCGGAACGCCAGCATGGCGATGACACCGGTGAGCACACCGGCGATCGCTGCCGCTGCGGCGACCGCCGCGTTCACGTCCATGCCTCCAGGTTAGGCATGGGATCCGTCCTGGCCACAGCCGTCCGAGTGGGAGCTCGAACACTCGTCGCCCAGAGTTCACCTTGGAGCCAGTATTGGTTCATTTGGGAGGTCGGAAACGGACGCGTACGAGGCCGAACGTGGGAGCGTGGGGTACGCAGCACCGGTTTCGCGGCCGGTTTTGGCCCCTGGAACCCACAGGAACGACGTACGAGAGGGAACCCTGATGCGGGACGCGTACCACGAGGAACTTGATTCGATCGGCGACGGTCTGGTGGAGATGGCCCGGCTGGTCGGCTCGGCGATCGGACGCGCCACGACGGCCATCCTCGACTCCGACCTGAAGCTGGCCGAAAGCGTGATCGAGGCCGACCAGAAGGTGGACGACCTCCAGCACGACCTGGAGGCCCGGGCGATAGCGCTCCTCGCCCGGCAGCAGCCGGTGGCGACGGACCTCCGTATCGTCGTCACCTCCCTGCGGATGTCGGCCGACCTGGAGCGCTCCGGCGACCTCGCCCAGCACGTGGCGAAGCTCGCCCGCCTCCGTTTCCCCGAGAAGGCCATCCCCCACGACCTGCACGCGACCATCCTGGAGATGGGCCAGCTCGCGCAGCGCCTGATGGCCAAGGCGGCGGAGGTCATCATCACCAAGGACGTCGACCTGGCGCTCCAGCTGGAGTCGGACGACGACGAGATGGACCTGCTGCACCGCACGCTCTTCCAGCACCTGCTGGACGACAAGTGGAAGCACGGCATCGAGACGGCGGTCGACGTGACGTTGCTCGGCCGCTACTACGAGCGGTTCGCCGACCACGCGGTGTCGGTGGCCAAGCGCGTGGTGTACCTGGTGACGGGCGAGCACGCGGACGAGCTCCAGCAGGACATCCAGCCGGTGACAGGGGTGGAGAGCGCCTGATCCGGCGCCTTCGGGTCTGTTCGGGGCGCGTGCGAGCCACAGTGCGCCGTTGATGCGCTCAGTGGAGCGGACGTGCAATGGGTATCGGGCCTGATCCGACAGTCGGGGCGTTCGGGCCCTCGCCTCAAGGAGGACCCATGGCCGAATCCCCCAGCACTCCCCAGCCCGACCCCACGAAGGAACGCCGGACCGAGCGGCCCGCCCCGGTCAGGACCCTGACGGTCATCGGCGCGTGCGGCTGCGGGTGCGGGTGCCAGTCGGGCAACCCGTGTCAGTGCGGCTGAGTGGCGTACGGCAGTGAAGGGCTCCGGTGTCGGCACCGGGGCCCTTCGTCGTGTCGCCGCGACAGGGCGGGAAGCGCAGCATGGAAGGAGCTCGAAGGAGCCTGAAGCAGTCCGAAGAACAGGAGGTGCGGGCGATGTCGCGGTACATGGACGTACACCACGGGATGCAGGGCATCACGGCCGACCAGCTCATGGAGGCCCACCAGGCCGACCTCGCGATAGAGAAGGAAGAGGGCGTGCACTTCGAGCGCGCCTGGGCGGACCCCGAGTCGGGAACCGTCTACTGCCTCTCCGAGGCGCCCTCGGCCGAGGCGGTCCAGCGCATCCACGAACGGACGGGCCACAAGGCGGACGAGATCCACGAGGTGCCGCTGACGGTCTGACCCGGTCTCGCGAATATCGGTTGGAGCGGCGTCCGGACCGACCGTAGGGTCCGCGCATGGACTGGGAGAAGTGGCACGACCGTTACGACGCCCCCGAGTCACCGCTGGCCCAGCGCCTTCGGTCGGTCCAGGACCGAATCCGCCTGGCCCTGGACGCCGCCCCGCCCGGTCCGCTGCGGGTACTGAGCCTGTGCGCCGGCCAGGGCCGTGACCTGCTGGGCGTACTGCCCGCGCACCCACGCCGTGCGGATGTCCGCGCCCGCCTGGTGGAACTGGACCCGGCCAACGTGGCCGTGGCGAGGGAGAGCGCCACCGCCTTCGGCCTGTCCGGCATCGAGGCGCTCGCCGCGGACGCCGCCCTCCTCGACCACTACGCCGACCTGGCCCCGGCCCATCTCGTCCTGCTCTGCGGGGTGTTCGGCAACATCACGGACACTGACATCGAGCGCACGGCCGAGGCGTGCACGCAGCTGTGCCGCACCGGCGGCAGGGTCATCTGGACCCGGCACCGCAAGTCCCCCGACCGGGTCCCCCGGATCTGCGAGTGGTTCGAGGAGCGCGGCTTCACCCGCGAGTGGCTCACTCCCGCGGACCAGGTCCAGTCGGTCGCCGTACACCGCTACGACGCGTCCCCCGCCCCACTCCAACCGGGCACACGCGTCTTCGACTTCGTGGGCTACGACAGACTCCGCGCGAGGTCCTGAGGAGCAGCAGTGATGACGGACGGTGCCGCGGTGGACATCGCCGACGACCACATCCTCGACAAACGGATCATCCTCGGCCTCATCGCACTCCGCGAACACCTGGGCTGCTCGCTCCAAGAGGCGCTGGATGTCTTCGGCGCACGGTACGAGGCACTGAGGAAGGACCGCCCTGACGACTTCGTGTGCGGTCCCGACGAGTACTGGGCCGGCTTCTTCTCATGACCACGACACGGAGACTGCTCCTGCTGTGCGGGCTTCGGCTTCTGGTCCCGTCCCGCACGGAACGCGACGAGAAACGCCTCGCCCCCTACCAGCGACAACACCGCCGGTTGGGGGCTTTCCGCGACCACCTGGACCGCTACGCGCCGGGAGCCCGGTATTGGACTTGCCCGGCTTTGCGCAGGGCATCCATGGTTTCGTCGATGGTCAGGAGAACGGTCGTCTCAAACGAGCTGAGTGCGCCGCCTCCGTTGATCGCCAGGGCGACCGCGGCCATGGAGACGTTGTCGGGGGCCTCCCACAAGTTGTAGCCGTCGCGGGTGCCGAACGCGTACCAGAAGCCGTGCAGCTTGCCGCCGACGGACTCGATGTACGACTGAGCGGCCTTTGCGCGGTCCTCGGGGTGGCCGATGAGTCTCGCCCAGGTCTCCGGTGTGTAGCTGAACCTCGATAGATAGAGCGGCATCATGTCTCCCTTTCGTCCCAGCAAGGGATGCCCGCTCAGGGCGGGATACGGCCCCCGAGGCCGCGCGCGTCCCCCGAACGGCCGGGATGATGACCGGTATGGCCACTGCCATGAGCGACCTGGTGCCGTCGACGCGCTCCACGCCCCCAAACCAGCCTGGGTGGTTGTTGGTGGTCCCGGAAGAATCGCGCTCAGCGCCTCGTCTCGTACCTGTTCAGGACCACCCCGCCGGGAAACGTCCGTGTCTCCACCAGGTTCAGGTTCACCCAGCTGTCCAGCGCGGTGAAGAACGGTGTGCCACCACCCACCAGGACCGGATGGGTGACGGTCGCGTACTCGTCGATCAGCCCTGCCCGCATGGCCGCCCCGGCGAGCATCGCGCCACCGACCCTCATCGGCCCCCCGTCCTCGGCCTTGAGTCGGGTGATCTCCGCGACCGCGTCACCGGTGACCAGGCGCGTGTTCCAGTCGACCTTGTCGATCGTCGACGAGAACACCACCTTCGGCGTGTCCCGCCAGTTCCGCGCGAACTCGATCTGCGCCGGGGTGGCGCCCGGCTGCTGGTCGCCGGTCGGCCAGTAGGAACTCATGGTCTCCCACAGCTTGCGCCCGTACATCAACAGCCCGATCGCCCGCTCCTCGTCGAGCCACCACTGGAACAGCTCGTCGCTCGGCCCGCCCCAGCCGATGTCGTCGCCGGGCGCGGCGATGTAGCCGTCCAGGGTCAGGTTCATGCCGTAGAGCAGTTTCCGCATGGCCCCATGCCTTCCGTCAGTCGGTCTCCAGCGTAGAGACCGGCGCGGCGCGGGAAACTCATCGGTGCGATCTGGGCTCACAGGCAGAACTCCACCTCCGGCCGGCAAGGCGCTCCGACCTCAATATCCCAAGGGCTGAGGTTCCAGGGAGGTGCCAACGCATGAAAATGCCTCCCGCCAGCGCCGTAAGCGCAGGTGGGAGGCATGATCACGGAACCTACTTCTTCTTGCCCTGGTTCTTGACCGCCTCAATGGCCGCCGCGGCCGCCTCGGGGTCGAGGTACGTGCCGCCCGGGTTCACCGGCTTGAAGTCGGCGTCGAGTTCGTAGGCGAGCGGGATGCCCGTGGGGATGTTCAGGCCCGCGATGTCGGCGTCCGAGATGCCGTCGAGGTGCTTGACCAGGGCGCGGAGGGAGTTGCCGTGGGCCGCGACCAGGACCGTGCGGCCGGCGAGAAGGTCGGGGACGATGCCGTCGTACCAGTACGGGAGCATGCGGACGACGACGTCCTTCAGGCACTCCGTGCGGGGGCGCAGCTCCGGGGGGATCGACGCGTAGCGGGGGTCGGAGGACTGGGAGAACTCCGAGTCGTCCGCGAGCGGCGGGGGCGGGGTGTCGTAGGAGCGGCGCCACAGCATGAACTGCTCCTCGCCGAACTCCGCGAGGGTCTGCGCCTTGTCCTTGCCCTGGAGGGCGCCGTAGTGGCGTTCGTTCAGGCGCCACGAGCGGTGGACCGGGATCCAGTGGCGGTCGGCGGATTCGAGGGCCAGCTGGGCCGTTCGGATCGCGCGCTTCTGGAGGGACGTGTG
The DNA here is from genome assembly GCF_044903305.1 of Streptomyces sp. NPDC019531. Lineage (NCBI taxonomy): Bacteria > Bacillati > Actinomycetota > Actinomycetes > Kitasatosporales > Streptomycetaceae > Streptomyces > Streptomyces sp. NPDC019531. The sequence goes on from NZ_JBJDQL010000004.1 coordinate 258,084, forward strand.
GACCACGTCGGGGAGGAGGTCGGCGTCCTTCAGGAGTTCGCCGCCGCGGACTGCCTCCTTCTCGCCCTTCTCGTTGAGGTTGACGTCCACCCATCCGGTGAACAGGTTCTTCGCGTTCCATTCGCTCTCGCCGTGGCGGAGGAGGATCAGCTTGTACGGTGCGTCGGCCATGCGTAGGAGCGTAATCCACACCTTCGGTACGGGTAGGGCCCGCTCGACAGACGGACGGTTGACGGGATTGTTGACGGCATCTGTTAATTGAGTGGCCTGCGGTCAGCCCGTCTACGTAAGTTGTGCTCGTCAGCTGGGACGCTTACATACACGGGGGATCGTCCATGCCACTCGCCACCCTGAGACGCGCCACCCACGAGACCGTCTCCGGGCTCCCCCGCGCGTTCTGGTGGCTGTGGACCAGCACCCTCGTCAACCGGCTCGGTGCCTTCGTCGCCACCTTCATGGCGCTGTACCTGACCCTCGACCGCGGCTACTCCGCCTCCTACGCCGGTCTCGTCGCCTCGCTCCACGGCCTGGGCGGAGTCGTCTCGTCGATCGGCGGCGGGGTCATGACCGACCGGCTCGGGCGGCGGCCCACCCTGCTCGTGGCACAGGCGTCGACCGCCGCCTCCGTCGCGCTGCTCGGCTTCATGCACCACCCCGTCGCCATCGCCGCCGTCGCCTTCCTGGTCGGCATGACCTCCAACGCTTCCCGGCCGGCCGTGCAGGCGATGATGGCCGACATCGTGCGGCCCGAGGACCGGGTCCGGGCCTTCTCGCTCAACTACTGGGCCATCAACCTCGGCTTCGCCGTCTCCGCCATGGCCGCCGGGTTCATCGCCGAGTTCAGCTATCTCGCGGGCTTTCTCATCGAGGCCGGGATGACCGCCGTCTGCGCGGTCGTCGTCTTCCTCAAGCTGCCCGAGTCACGGCCCCCGGCGCGGCACGGCATGAAGGCCACCGACGACGTCCGCCTCGGGACCGTCCTGCGCGACGGACGGTTCATGAGCGTCGTCGGGCTGTCCTTCCTCGTCGCCGTGATCTTCCAGCAGGGTTCCATCGGACTGCCCGTCGCGATGGGCGCGGCCGGATTCACGCCCGCCGACTACGGCCTCGCCATCGCCCTCAACGGCGTGCTGATCGTCGCGCTGCAGATCCCGGTGACCCGGTTCATCCAGGACCGGGATCCGCAGCGGCTGCTCGTCGTGTCGTCCCTGCTCGCGGGATACGGCTTCGGGCTCACCGCCTTCGCCGGGTCCGTCGGCCTCTTCGCCGTCACCGTGTGCGTGTGGACCCTCGGCGAGATGATCAACGCGCCCACCCAGACCGGGCTCGTCGTCCGCCTCTCCCCCGCCCACGGCCGCGGCCGCTATCAGGGCATGTACACCCTGTCGTGGTCCGTCGCCGCGCTCGTCGCACCCCTCATGTCCGGCTTCGTCATCGACCGCTACGGCGCCGCCTGGCTGTGGGGGCTGTGCGCGGTCGTCGGTACGGTCGCGGCGGTGGGGTACGCCGCCCTCATGCGCCGGCTGCCCGACGAGGGGTCCCACACCGCCGTACTCGAGAAGTCCGCCGCCGTCACGGATGCATCCGCGCGCCCTTGAGCACCTTGTCCACGGCATTGCGCGGCCCGTGCACCGCGAGCCCCACCAGGTCCAGCTCCGCCGTCGCGACCGCCCGCACCGCCGCCCGGTTGTCCCGGTCGTTGCCCGTCGCGAACAGGTCGCTCGTGAAGACCGCGCGCGGGAGCGAACGGGACAGCACGCGCGCGTGGGCCGTCGTCAGGGTCTCCTTGGTGCCCTCGAAGACCAGCACCGGCTGCCGGAACATCGGCAGGTACGGCACCCCGTCGGCGTCCTCGTACGGCTCGCCGATCACCTCGGGGGCCTGTGCGCCCAGGCCGCTGACCAGGAACGCGGTGACGTTCAGGCGCTGCCAGGTCTCCAGGTCCTCGCGCAGCAGGACGGCGATCTTGGTGTCGAAGCGGATGGGTTCCTCGTTCATACGACGAGACTGACGGCCGCCGTACGGCCTCGTCTTGTACGTTCTTTGCATGGCGGCCAGAGAGACGAACCGGCGCGAGGTCATCGCCTGGCGCCCCGCCGTCCCGGGCGTCACCGAGGTCTTCCACGCCCGTTTCACCGAGTACGCCTATCCGATGCACGTGCACGAGGCGTGGACGCTGCTCATCGTGGACGACGGCGCCGTACGGTACGACCTCGACCGGCACGAGCACGGCACCCCCGGCGACACCGTGTCCCTGCTGCCGCCGCACGTCCCGCACAACGGCTCGCCCGCCACTCCTGGCGGCTTCCGCAAGCGGGTTCTCTACCTCGACCACACCCACCTCGGCGACGACCTCATCGGACCCGCCGTCGACGGTCCCGACCTGCGCGATCCGGTACTGCGGCGGCGGGTGGGGCAGTTGCACACGGCGCTGGCCGGGCCCGGTGAGGAGTTCGAGGCCGAGAGCCGGCTGACGCTCATCGGCGACCGACTGAGGACTCTGCTACGGCCGCGGCTGTACGCCGAGTCGCCGCGCCTCGACCCCGTCCTCGCCCGCCGCCTGCGCGAACTCCTCGACGAGCGGGTCGTGGAGGGGCTGTCGCTGGAGGCGGCCGCGGCACAGGTGCAGGCCCATCCGGCGCATCTCGTACGGGCGTTCAGTACCGCCTACGGCATCGCGCCGCACCAGTACCTGACCTCGCGGCGGGTCGACCGGGCCCGGAGTCTGCTGCTCGCGGGCAGCGGTCCTGCCGAGGTCGCCGCGCTCACCGGTTTCCACGACCAGGCCCATCTCACCCGGCACTTCAAGCGGTTGGTGGGGGTGACGCCGGGGTGCTACCGGATGAGCGCGAGGAGATCGACGGAAGGCATCCGTCCGGTGATCGTCGGCGGTTAGCGTCGGCGGCATGGATGACAGACAGAACATGGATGACCGACAGAAGTCCTTACCGTTCAGACGTCTCTCCGTCGCCGTCGCGGGGGCGGCCGTCCTGGTCGCGGTCAGTGTCGGCGGTGCCATCGCCGCGAGCTCGGACGACGAGCCCACCGCCGAGCCGAGCGTGTCCACCGCCCTCCCGTCGGACGAGGGCGGAACCGACGGCGGCACGGTCGGCGGCAGCGGTGGAACGGCCGGTGGCACCGATCCCAGCCCGACCTCCACGTCCCCCGACGACCCCCCGATCACCGACGAACCGACCGACGAACCGACGGACGAACCCTCCACGCCGAGCGAGCTGGAGGAGCTCAACCGCCGTATCGCCGAACTCGAAAAGAAGGTCGACGAGCTGCCCACCAAGAAGGAACTCGCCGACGCGCTACGGGCCTTCGCGGACCAGCTGGACCAGCCGGCCACGCCCGAGGATCCCGGCGAGACCCACGAGCCGACCAACGATCCCCAGCCCACCGACTCACTTCCGCCCAACTAGGCGTAGAGCAGCGGAAAAGCCCGGGGTCAGTCCTGCGTGCGTTGGGTCAGATGCGCGAACGCGTCCAGGTTGCGCGTGGACTCGCCCCGGGCCACCCGCCACTCGTACTCCTTGCGGATCGCGGTGGCGAAACCCAGCTCCAGCAGGGTGTTGAAGCTGCCGTCGGCCGCCTCCAGGACCTGGCCGAGGAGGCGGTCGACCTCGTCGGCGGTGACGGCGGCCAGGGGGAGTTTGCCGGCGACGTAGATGTCGCCGAGCCGGTCGACGGCGTAACTCACGCCGTAGAGCTTGAGGTTGCGCTCCAGGAGCCAGCGGTGGACGCCGGGTTCGTTCTCGTCGGGGTGGCGGATGACGAAGGCGTTCAGCGACAGGGAGTGGCGGCCCACCAGCAGGGACACCGTCGTCTTCAGCTTGCGGGTGCCGGGAAGCTGCACGACGTAGTGGCCGGATGCGGGGCTCTCCCACTCCAGTTCGGCGTCCTTCAGGACCCCCTCGATGACCTGTGCTGCCTTTGGTTCGTCAGCCATGGTGGGAGCGTACGTGACGCCGGTACGACTGGGCCGCGGCCGCATACACGTCCGCCGTCGCCGCGGCCGCGGTGTCCCAGCCGAAGGACTGGGCGTGCCGGGCCGCCGCCGCGCCCATGCGGGGCGAGAGCTCCGGGTTGTCGGCGAAGTCGCGCAGCACGCGCGCGTAGGCGGCCGGATCATGTCCTCGTACGAGGAAGCCGGTCCGTTCGTCGGCCACCGCCACCGGCAGCCCGCCGACCGCCGCCGCGAGCACCGGGGTGCCTGCCGCCTGGGCCTCTATGGCGACCAGGCCGAAGGACTCGCTGTAGGAGGGCATGACCAGCACGGACGCGGCCCGGAACCAGTCGGCGAGCTGCTCCTGGCCGACGGGCGGGTGGAACCGTACGACATCCGCGATGCCGAGGCGGGAGGCCAGCTTCTGGAGGCCCTCGGGCTTGGCGAGGCCGCTGCCGCTGAGGCCGCCGACGACCGGGACGAGGAGGCGGGAGCGCAGGTCGGGGCGCTCGTCCAGCAGCACCGCCACCGCGCGCAGGAGGATGTCCGGGGCCTTCAGAGGCTGGATGCGGCCCGCGAAGAGGGGGATCAGGGCGTCCTGGGGGAGGCCGAGGCGGGCCCGGGCGGCGGCGCGGCCGTCGGCGGGGCGGAAGCGGTCGAGGTTCACGCCGGGGTGGACGATGGCGACCTTGGCGGGGTCGGCGGCGTAGTGACGTACGAGTTCCTCGCGCTCCTCGGCGGTGTTCGCGATGAGGCGGTCGGCGGCGGCGACGATCTGGGTCTCGCCGATGACACGGGCGGCGGGCTCGGGGGTGTCGCCGTCGGCGAGGTTGGCGTTCTTGACCTTGGCCATGGTGTGCATGGCGTGCACCAGGGGGGTGCCCCAGCGCTGGGCGGCGAGCCAGCCGACGTGGCCGGAGAGCCAGTAGTGCGAGTGGACCAGGTCGTAGTAGCCGGGGCGGTGGCCGGCCCAGGCCTGCATGACGCCGTGAGTGAAGGCGCACAGCTGGGCGGGGAGGTCCTCCTTGTTGAGGCCCTCGTAGGGGCCGGCGTCGATGTGGCGGACCAGGACGCCGGGGGCCATCTCGACGGTCGGGGGGAGACCGCCCGTCGTCGCGCGCGTGAAGATCTCGACCTCGATGTTGATCGCGGCGAGGCGCTGGGCGAGTTCGACGATGTAGACGTTCATGCCGCCCGCGTCGCCGGTGCCCGGCTGGTGGAGCGGTGAGGTGTGCACGGAGAGCATGGCGACGCGGCGCGGGCGGCGGTGCAGGCGCAGCCGGTGGGGTGCGGCCTGGGAACGACGCTGGAGCCTGCTGACGTATTGGCTCACGTGGCGCTCCTCCTTGCTGCGGGCATGCCGGGCGGAGGGTGTGGGGCGCCCTCCAAGGGGGTCCAACAGCGGAGGGCGACATTCCCATTCCGGCGGTGGCGCTTTTTACCGAAGGATTACCGGCCATCGCTCAACCGTTCGATGGAGGGGTGCGTCGGGAACGCGGTGGCCTGCCGCCCGGCGCATACCCTCGTAGGCATGACGCCCCGCGCCCCCTCCCGCCCGGTGGGCACGATCACGCGCGGGACCACCAACCCCAACCGGCTGCGCCGCATGGACCGCTGGATCGCCGCGACACACGGCGCCGAGCTGCGCCGCGCCGCCGATCCGGTCGCCGTCGACCTCGGGTACGGAGCCGCGCCCTGGACGGCCGTCGAGCTGCTCACCCGGCTCCGCGAGACGGCCCCACGCACGCGCGTGGTCGGCGTCGAGATCGAACCGGCGCGGGTGGCGGCGGCCAAGCCGTACGCACGCGAGGGGCTCGTCTTCCGGCACGGCGGGTTCGAGATCCCGGTCCCCCAGCGGCCGCTGCTGGTCCGGGCGGCCAACGTGCTGCGCCAGTACGACGAGGCCGAGGTGGCCGGTGTATGGGAACGGCTGTGTGCGCGGCTCGCGCCGGCCTCGGGGGATTCCCGTGGCGGGCTGCTCGTCGAGGGGACCTGCGACGAGATCGGGCGCCGGCACGTGTGGGTCGCGCTCGGCCCTGAGGGACCGCGGACTGTCACCTTCGCGGCCCGGCTGGGGTCACTTGAGCGGCCTTCCGATCTCGCCGAGCGGCTGCCGAAAGCACTGATCCACCGCAACGTCCCCGGCGAGCCGGTGCACTCCTTCCTGCGCGACTTCGACCGAGCGTGGGCGGCCGCCGCGCCCTACGCGTCGTACGGCGCCCGGCAGCGGTGGATCCGAACGGCACGGGACCTGACGGCCGACTGGCCGGTGGTGGACGGGCCTTCGCGGTGGCGGCAGGGGGAAGTGACGGTGGCGTGGGGGGCGTTGGCGCCGCGGGGGTGAGTCGCGGGGGCGAGCCGTCGCCTTGAGCCAAGGGCGCGAGCCGTGGGCTTGAGCCGCGGGCGTGAGCCGTCGGCGTGAGCCGTCGGCGCGAGCCGTCGGCGTGAGCCGTCGGCGTGAGCCATCGGCGCGAGCCATCGGCGCGAGCCATCGGCGCGAGCCATCGGCGTGAGCCATCGGCGCGAGCCGTCGGCGTGAGCCACGGGGGCGCCTTGGCGCGTGCACTCCGGGGGGCTGCGCGGGGCGCCGACCGCATGAACTCCGGCACGCCGAGGGAGGTACCGCTCGCATGAACTCCGGAACGCCGTGCGGCCGGCCTCCGGGAAGCCCCGCGCGAGAACTCCGGTTCGCCTCGCGCGGAAACGCCGGGATGCCCTCACGCCTTGGTCCCCACAGGCCGCGCGCATGAACTCGGCGCGCCCTCCGCCCATGAACTCCGATGTCCTCGCGCATGAGCTCCGGGATGCCACCCGGGAAATCCCCTCCAGAAGTCCTGACCTGCCGGGAACGATCCGTGTGAGTCGTTCGTCACAAAGGCGGAGAGATCGTCTTCGGGGGGCGGGGAGCGGGGGAAGCACCAACAAGCGCCGGACGCGGAGGGATACGCCGAGAAGGCCTGCCTCTGTCGTTTTGGGCCGTGACGTGGCACGATCCCCCGAGCACCGTAAGTTACTGACGGTAAATCAGCTTTGGGGGCAGGGGTATGGGGACGGGCAAGCGCGGTCTGATCGCCACGGCCGTGACCGTGATCGGCGCGGTGGCCGTGCTGTCGGCTCCGGGCGCCGCCTTCGCCGCCCCGAGCCCCACTCCGACGCCGACCCCCACGGCCTCGCCGACCAACGTGACCAACAAGGACATCGAGGCCGTACGCGAACAGCTCGACGCGCTCTACCACGACGCGGCCGTCGCCACCGACGCCTACAACGCCGCCGAGGAGAAGGCCGAGGAGCAGTCGGCGCAGATCGTCGCGCTGGCCAAGAAGATCGTCAAGGGCCAGGAGAAGCTGGCGCAGCTGAAGGCCCGCGCGGGTGCCGCGGCCGCCGCCCAGTACCGCACCAACGGACTGCCGGACGAGGCCCAGCTGATGCTGAGCGACGACCCGCAGGAGTTCCTGGACGGCACCGGCCGGGTGCTGCAGGGCCAGCGCGCCACCAAGGCACTGATCGCGGAACTGACACAGACGCAGCAGGACTTGAAGCAGTACGCCGCCGACGCCTCCGCCCAGTGGACCAAGCTGGAGGCGGGCCGAAAGGCGAAGGCAGCGGCCAAGAAGAAGGTCGAGCAGCAGATCGCGGCGGCCGAGAAGCTCGAGTCCCAGTTGGAGAAGAAGGAGCGCGAGCGCCTCGCCGAACTGGAGGAACAGGCCGCCTACAAGGCGCAGTCGGCCTGGCTGGACTCCGGCATCCTCGACGAGATCGACAGCAAGGCCAGCGAGGCCGGCAAGCTCGCCGTCAAGTACGCGACGACACAGATCGGCAAACCGTACGAATGGGGCGCCGAGGGTCCGGACTCGTACGACTGCTCCGGACTGACCTCGCAGGCCTGGGCGGCCGCCGGCAAGCCCACCCCGCGCACCTCGCAGGAGCAGTGGAAGCAGCTCAAGCACATCGACATCAAGGACATGCGGCCCGGGGACCTGATCATCTACTTCGACGACGCCAGCCATGTCGCGATGTACATCGGCGAGGGCGCGATCGTGCACGCCCCGCGGCCGGGACGGACGGTGACGCTCGCGGGGGCGGGATCGATGCCGATACTCGGGGTGGTTCGACCGGATGCGTGAGGGTTTGCGGCCTGCCGTACAAAGGACGTCAGAGCAGCGGTGCGAGACCTGGGTCATGTGATGCGGGGCACCCCTGACCTCTCCGCAAACCTTCCGCGAACGTGACGTTCGTCATTCCCGCGACACCCGTCACCTGTCCAACTGCGGTACGGAACGCGGCATATGACACTGGCGACCCGCCAAGCGGCGTGTCTCACGCCATTCCTTTCCCGCCCCACCACCCGCTATGGTCCCCGTCGGTGGATCGAGACCCCTCGCCCCATCGTGCCCTCGGGGGGAGGGAAGGAATCCGAGACCATGCCCGTACCCATACCGCGGCAACGAGCGATCCCGGCCGCGGAGGGTGGTCAGGCGCAGGCCACACCCAAGGACGGCCCCTCCAAGGGAGTCCCCCCGCGCAAGGAAGCCACGGTCGACAACAACGCCGCCACCCAACTGACCCTGCTGGTGATCGAGGACGATCCCGGCGGCTCCACGGTCGTCCCCGAACTCCTGGACCCGACCGGCAAGCCGATGCGCGTCCGCACCGCCCGCAACCTCACGGAGGCGGAGCGGCTGCTCACCGACGACGTGCACTGCATCCTGCTCGACCTCGCGCTGCCCGCGCCCGGCCGTTCCGCTGACGACGACGAGCTCGCCGTACTCCGTCATGTCCTGAAGCTCGCCCCCCGGCACGCCGTCCTCGCGCTGACCGCGTCCGGTGACGCCGAGCGCGGGGCGGAGGCGGTGCGGGTGGGCGCCCAGGACTATCTCTTCCGGGACGAGCTGGACGGGCGGCTGCTGAGCCGGGCGATCCGGTACGCGGTGGAGCGGAAACGTTCCGACACGGCCGAGCGAAGGCTCGCCGAGGGACGGGTGCGGGCACAGGAGAACCGGCGCCTGGAGCGGGGTCTGCTGCCCACGCCACTGCTGGAGGGCTCCTCGCTGCGGTTCGCGGCGCGGTACCGGCCGGGGCGGTCGCGGGCGCTGCTCGGCGGGGACTTCTACGACGTCGTACGGACTCCCGACGGGACCGTGCACGCGATGATCGGCGACGTCTGCGGGCACGGGCCCGACGAGGCGGCACTCGGTGTGGAGCTGCGGATCGCCTGGCGGGCGCTGACCCTGGCGGGACTGTGCGGGGACGAGCTGCTCGGGACGCTGCAGGAGGTGCTGGAGCACGAGCGGTCCGACGACGAGATCTTCGCGACCCTGTGCACGGTGGACATCGCGCCGGACGGGCGTCGGGCGGGACTGTGTCTCGCCGGGCATCCGTCGCCGTTGGTGGCCCGGCCGGGGCGGCCCGCGCGGTTGCTGCCGTACGACAACAACGGGCCCGCGCTGGGGCTGCTGCCGGGGGCTCGGTGGCCTCGGATGCAGGTGGAGCTGGGGGCCGAGTGGAGTCTGATGCTCTATACCGACGGACTGATCGAGGGGCACGTCGGTCTGGGACGGGAACGGCTCGGCGAGGACGGGATGGTGTCCATGATCCGCCGCCAGTTGTCCGAGGGGCTGCGCGGGGAGGCGTTGCTGCGGGCCGCGGTGAATGAGGTGCGGTCGCTCAACGGGGGTGAGCTGGCGGATGACGTGGCTGTGCTGTTGCTCGACCGGGAGGGGTGACGGTCTGGAAGTCGCGGCGCGGTTGCCTGCGCCCTTCTGGCCGCTCGGGCCGCTCGGGTTGCTTCCCTGAGGGCTGCTTCCGCTAGCGGCCGCCGTTGTACGGGCCGTAAGGGCCGTCGCTGCTGCTTCCGCCGCCACGGCGGCCCCAGCCCTTGCCCCCCGAGACCTGGCTGAGGGCCGGACGGACGTCCACGAAGAAGACGATCGTGGCGATGAGACCCGCGATCTGCAGGAAGAGCATCGGCACGAAGAGGTTCACCGCGACCACGATGCCGAGGATGATCAGCCAGAAACCCTTGTTCTGCTTGTCGGCCGCCCGGTAGGCGTCGTCGCGGAACAGCAAGGCCATCACCAGTGCCACCACGGCGAGGACCAGCATGGCGAGGTAGAGCAGCCACAGAAACCCTGCGAACCCCTGCATCAACACAACGTCCACCACCAGACTCGGCTCGTCTTCACACGATTACGCGGTCACCGTACCCGTTCCCACAAGCCCGCTACCCGCAGAACGGGCCGGGCACTCGGTAAGTGCCCGGCCCTGAGTCCTGAAGCGTCCCGCGGTGCCCTTACTTGGCGGGCGGGGTGGTCTTCTTCGCCGTGGTCTTGCGCGGCGTGGCCTTCTTGGCGGCGGGGGCCGTCGCCTTGGCCGGAGCGGGGACGTTGGCCTTGGTGGGCTTCGCGGCCGGGGCCGCCGGGGTCGGGGTCTCGACCTTGATCTCGCCCGGCTCGGCGGTCGGCTCGACCGCGATGGCCAGTTCCTCGATCTCCTCGGCGGCCTCGCCGCGCCAGGTCTTCACGGTCTGCTCGCCGTGCTCGGCGACCTTCTCGTAGGTCTCACGGGCCTTGACGGCGTACTCGGCGGCGACGCCGACGCCGCGCAGGGCGATGTCCTGGGCGGACTCGCCGAGCTTCTTCAGGTCCGCGTCGATGGTGGAGCCGAGCTTCTTGATGTCGCCGTCCAGGTTGGTGATGAACTCACCGACCTTGGTCTGGAGGGTCTCCTGCGTCTCCTTGACCCTGGCGCCGGCCTCCTTGGCACGGGTCTGGGCCTTCTCCTGGACCGCCTTCGGGTCGGTGCCGCGCACGGCCTCGATACGGGCCGGCGCCTCGGCGCGCAGCTGCTCCACCAGGCCGGGCACCTTCTTGGCCTCCTGGAAGGCCAGGTCACCGGCGCCGGCGAGGAAGTAGAGCGGGGTCGGGTCGGTGACGGCCTTGCGGATGTCGTCGGTGATGGCCATGGTGATGGTCCTCCCGGGTCGCTTTCACTTGAGGGTTTTGGGGGTCCCGCGGTCGGCCGGTGGTCGGGCTGTGCCTCAACTGGCCGTCTGCTGCGGGTCGGCGTCGCTGCCGCCGGTCTTCTTACGGGTCCTGCTCGGCTTACGGGTGTCGCGTACGGCGGTGTCACCGTCCTGGACGTCGCCCCGAGGATCCACCGCACCGTCGCCCGGCGCGGGAGCCGCGTCCGCCGGGGCTATCTCGAAGCCGTTCTCCTTGCGGAAGGACTCGTATATCTGGAGCAGCACCTGCTTCTGCCGCTCGTTGAGCGTGGGATCGGCGAGGATGACCGCACGTGTCTCCACGTCGTCCCGGTCCCGCTCGGCGTCGAGGATGCCGGCCCGCACATACAGCGTCTCGGCGGAGATCCGCAGGGCCTTGGCGACCTGCTGCAGCACCTCCGCGCTCGGCTTGCGCAGCCCGCGCTCGATCTGGCTCAGATACGGATTGGACACCCCGGCGGCATCGGCGAGCTGCCTGAGCGACAGCTGCGCAGTGCGCCGCTGTTCACGCAGATACTCACCGAGATTGCCGACGTTGAGCGATGCCATGCCTCCACCTTGCCCCACCCCCGCTAACTATTGCAAGCACCCGCTTGCAAAAGTGCGCCACGCCACTGCACCGGTGAGCTGAGCCTGAACACGACAGGTGTCGTAATCGCACGACACCTGTCGTCATCCGGGTCCGGCCTCCTTGCGCAGGTGCTCTTGGTCCGGTTCCGCGAGTCGCAGGGAAGCGGCGTTGTCGGTGGGCTCTGCCAGGGTGTCCGTCGTGGACGAACTGGTGGAGCGTGTCGACGATCAAGATCGCGTGCTGGGGGTGGTGGTCAGCCGGCGGCAGGCCATCCGGGAGGGTTGGCTGCATCGGGTCGCCGTGACGGTGTGTCGTGATGAGGGTGGCCGCATCCTCGTCCACCGGCGGTCGGAGCAACTGTCGCGCTTCCCCGGGCTCTATGAGGTCGTGGTCGGTGGCGCCGTGGACGTCGGTGAGTCCTATGAGCAGGCCGCCGCGCGCGAGCTGGCCGAAGAACTGGGCATTCGTGTGCTGCCGCGCTTGCTGTTCACGTTCCTCAACCGCAGCGGTTTGAGCCCTCACTGGCTCGGCGTGCACGAAGCCGTGGTGCCGGACACCGTGGCCGCCGATCCTGATGAGGTCGCCTGGCATGGCCGGCTGACCGAGCCGGAGCTGCGGTCGGCACTGCTGGAGTGGCGCTTCACCCCCGACAGCCACGAAGCCTTCAGCCGGTATCTCGCGTTCCGGAGCGCGCAGTCCTGACCTCGCTCGCCTCGCGGCAGGTTGCATTCGGTGCGGACGTCCGTGCGTTCGCTTGAGGGCGGTTTTGCCGTGAACCCGTGGCGAGCCGTTTGTGCTGGTGCTCGCGTGCTTGGCGGTCAGGATGGCTGGACTTGGTCGAAGAGGGCGAGGGCTTCGGCGGGGTCCGGGCTCACGAGGCGTTCCAGACCGGCCGTCGTGATCTTCGCCCACCTGCCGGCCCGTGCCCACATCCGTTCCTCGAAGGCGCGGACGGCGTCGTCCAGATCTCCGGCACCGGCGGTGGCGATGGACTCGGCGAGTTCGGCGCCTTCCAGCATCGCGAGGTTCGCGCCCGCCCCCAAGGGCGGCATCAGGTGGGCGGCGTCGCCCAGTAGCGTCACCCCGGGGACGTGGGTCCAGGTGTGGGACACGGGCAGGACGTAGAGGGGGCGGTGGACGAAAGCGGCGCCGTGGCAGAGAAGGTCGAGGACGGGAGCGGCCCAGCCGTCGAACAGAGCCAGCAGGCTCGATCGCACGGCCTCGACGTCGGCCAGGTCCAGGTTCGTGTGCCAGTCCAGCGGCGCGCGGAACTGGGCGTACACCTTCACGTGGCCGCCGCTGTTGCGCTGGGCGACGAGGCTTCGGTTCACGCCGTACACCGCCACGGAACCGTCGCCGACCAGCCGGGCGAGGTCAGGGTGGCGGGCGTCGACGTCGTCCAGGGAGGTCTCGATCGCGGTGACGCCGGTGTAGTGCGGCGTCACCGACGAGACTGCGGGGCGGACCCGGGACCATGCGCCGTCCGCGCCGACCACGAGGTCGAACGCCTCCTGTCGCCCGTCCGCGAAATGGACCAGTACGCCATCGCCGGCCCCCGGCACCACCCGCGTCACGCCCTGGCCCCACCGGACGTCGAGAGGGCCGAGCAGCAGGTCACGGAGTTGCCCGCGGTCGATCTCGGGATTGGCCTGTTCATCCGGGCGGGGTCGCCAGTCGCGCAGGACGGTCCCGTCCGTGTCCAGGATGCGCATGGCCTGCCCCTCGGGACGAGACAGCGCCTTGAACTCCACCAGCAGTCCCGCTTTGTCCAGCGCCAACTGGCCCAGCCCCTCGCGCAGGTCCAGCGTGCCGCCCGGGGGGCGGGCGTCGGGAGCGGAATCGCGTTCGAGGACGGTCACAGGGTGGCCATGGCGGTGCAGGACGCGGGCGAAGGTGAGGCCGCCGGGACCACTCCCGACTACTGCGATGCGATGTCTCATGGCGATACACTGTATTGACACATGACGGTGTATCGCAACAGTACGATGTGTCCATGACTGTGTGGGACCGGCCGGAGCCGCCGACTCGCCCCGTGCCGCTCGACCGGGAGCGGATCGTCGCCGCCGCCATCGCGCTGGCCGACGAGGGCGGACTGGAGGCGGTGTCGTTGCGCAAGGTCGCCGCCCGGCTGGACGCCGGCCCGATGCGGCTGTACGGCTACATCTCCACCAAGGAGGAGCTGTTCGACCTCATGGTGGACGAGGTCCAGGCTGAGATGCTCCCCGAGGAGCAGCCCGGTTACTGGCGGGAGGCGCTGCGCGGCCTCGCCCACCGCACCAGACAGGCCGCTCTACGTCACGAATGGCTGGCCGACCTGCTCGGCGGCCGCCCGACCCTGGGCCCGAACGGCCTCGCCGTGGCCGAGGCCAGGCTGGCCGCCCTCGACGGTCTCGCCGACCTCGACACCGTCATGCGCGCCGTGGAGACCGTCAGCGCCTACCTCACCGGCGCGATCAGGCGCGAGATCGCCAACCTGCGGGCCGAGCGCGCCACGGGCCTGTCCAAGTACGACTGGCAGCGCGCCCACGGCCCGCATATGACGAAAATGCTGGCCACGGGCCGCTTCCCGGCGCTGGCCAAGGCCGTGTACGACGGCACGGACGTGGACGCCGAGACATCCTTCGCGACCGGCCTGGACTGGGTCCTCGACGCCGTGGCCGCCAAACTCGCCCGGCCGCCGGCGTGACACTCAGCTCCTGACCAGTAACGTGCTCCGCAGCGTCCTCGGGCACGCGGCGCAACGAGCTGACCTGGGAGAATCCGTGGCGGAGGAGAAGGACCTGGGCGAGGCCCAGCTCGCGCACTGGCAGGACACGTACGCCGCTCATCCGGGGATGTACGGCGCGCATCCGTCCGCGCCCGCCGTCCACGCCGCCCGCGTGTTCCACACGGCCGGGGCAAGGGATGTTCTGGAACTCGGTGCCGGCCACGGCCGCGACGCCCTCTTCCTCGCCCGCGAAGGCTTCCTGGTGCAGGCCACCGACTTCAGTGCCACCGGTCTTGGCCAGCTGCGCGCAGCCGCCCGGGCTCAAGGTGTCGCCGAGCGGGTGACGACCCTCGTGCACGATGTCCGTGACCAGCTGCCCGTGCCGGACGCCTCGGTGGACGCGGTCTTCGCACACATGCTGCTGTGCATGGCGCTGTCCACCTCGGAGATCCACACGCTTGTCGGCGAGGTGCGCCGTGTCCTGCGACCGGGGGGAGTGATGCGCCACAGGCGGCGGGGGAGGTCTCCCTCCTCGAAGGCGAAGACGTCTTCCGGGACCCACCCTTCGGCGAGCGCGTTGACCAGGTCGCGAGGGAAGAAGTGCACGGCGAAGCCTCCGTGCTCCCAGATGTCGTCGCCGTGAGCGGTGCCGACGCCGTAGTGGGCGTCACCGGTGTGCCGCACCGTGTAGACGAACACTCCCCGGCGAGATGGGCCGCGCCCGGTTGTCCCGCTCAACCTGAGGCATACCTTGTCCGCAAGGACACGGCCCTCGCATCATCGGCGGATGGACGATACGCCGAGCCGCCTCCCGACCGCCCTGCCCGTGCTGCGCTCCAAGGCAAGCGACGCGGGCTTCATCATGTCCAGTGAGGACCGCACCGGAAGCCTCCTGGCAGCACTCGCCGCCGCCCGGCTCGCGGGCCGGATCCTGGAACTCGGCACCGGAGTCGGGGAAGGCACCGCCTGGCTCCTCAGCGGGATGGACCGCGCCTCCCGTCTGACCACCGTCGAACTCGATCCCACCGTCCAGGCCATCGCCCGAGAACAGCTGGGTGCCGACCCGCGGGTGACCTTCGTCTCCGGGGACGGCGGCAGATGGCTGGAGGAGTTCGACGGTGCCCCCTTCGACCTCGTCTTCGCGGATACCTGGCCAGGCAAGTTCACCCACCTCGACCGGGCCCTGGAACTCGTGGCTCCCGGCGGGACCTATCTGATCGACGACCTCTTCCCCCAGCCCGGCTGGCCGGAGGGCCACGAAGCCTCCGTCGAACGGCTTCTCGCAGAGCTGGACGAACGCGAGGACTTCCGGTGCGTCCGCCTGGCATGGGCGAGCGGACTGCTGATGGCGGTGCGCACAGCCTGACGACCAGGAGTCGACCGCGATCACGACCACTCCAGAGCTGTTACTCACTTTCGGGTGACGGTCTCGTCCGAGCCGGGGTGGCGCGACCTGGCGGTCGGAGCATACGGATCAGTACCCACAAGGGTCGTCGAACAGCAGGGGCGTCAACTTGGCGCATACGCCGCATGAATGGACGTTACACACGAGAATCACAGTGAAGTGGGCGAACAGTAACGGAGTGCCCGTGTTGCTTTCACAACCTGCACGGAACGGCCACGGTGTGAAGGCGCGGCCGACCGGCCGCCACCCGCACAACCGCACCAGGGGGCTTTGTGTCTTCTTCCACTGTGACCGCCCGTCGTATCTCCGCCGCCGCACTCGCGGCCGCCGCGATCGTCGGGGCGGTGGCGCTGCCGGCGTCGGCGGCCGACCACGCCCGGCCCGAGCGGCCGAAGGTGGAGATCAGCGCGGTGCAGTACGACTCGCCCGGACGCGACGACCGCTCGCGGCGTTCGCTGAACAAGGAGTGGGTGGAGCTCACCAACACCACGCGCCGGACGGTCAACCTCGACGGCTGGACCCTGCGGAACAAGGACGGCCGCACCTACACCTTCCACCACTACCGCCTCGATGGCCGTGCCACGGTCCGTATCCACACCGGTGAGGGCCGCGACACCGACACCGACCTGTTCCAGGACCTCCGCGACTACGTCTGGGACGACTACTCCGACACCGCGACCCTGCGCAACGACCACGGCCGCTTCGTCGACGACGAGTCCTGGGGCCGCCACCACCGCGGCGGTCACCAGCACGGCGGTCACCAGCGCGACAACGTCCGCCGCTGACCCTCCCGTGCACCCACCCCGTGCATCCACCCCGCCAGGTGATGCCCGCTGAGTGACGGCAGATGGCCCCGACCGGGCGAACCGGTCGGGGCCATCTGCCGTCGGCGCCGCGCGCCGGTGGCAACATACGGACAGGCTGCCGAACATGCCTCGGCCTCCTCCCGCTCCCGGAACCGCAACGTCGAGTCCGAGGTCAGCGCCCGGCCGTCCGCGGCGAACACATAGGTCCACCGGAGCGACACCAACTCCGCCTCCACCGCGGTCACTTCGACCCAGCTCTCCACCACCCCGGCACCGGGTACGTCCGCCATGGCGTACGACGCCTCCCGGTGCCACTCCTCCCAGGCCCGCCGCGCCGGGTCCCGCGTCTCGAACACCAGCCGCCCACCGGGCCGTAGCGCCTCATACGCGCCGCGCAGCGTCTCCCGCCAGGCATCCGCTTCTACGATCTGCTGGGCGACGTTGGCCGTCATGGTCACCAAGTCGACGCGCAGCGGCGGAAGTTCGGTCGCGTCACCGTGGATCCAGCGCAGCATCCTCAGCCCTCGAACCCACCTTCGGCGAGGATCTCGTCGATACGAGCCCGATGCGCCGCCTCCCACTCGTCGAGCGTCTCGACGGCTTCCTTGGCCAGCTTGGCGCGGGCGGCCGTGAGGATGCCGGCCCGGCGGGCGGCCGGGACCGCCACGACGCCCTCCTCGTCGGCGACCACCTCGTCACCGGCCTCGACCCGCACCCCACCGCACCGCACCGGCTCACCCAGCGGCGCCACGGCCTTCTTGGCGCCCGGGATCGGGACGACGCCCCGGGCGAAGACGGGGAAGCCGGCCTCCCGCACCTCGGCCAGGTCTCGGATCAGGCCGTCGGCGACGAACCCGGCGATCCCCCGCCGCTGCGCGACCGCGCACACGTTCCCGCCGGCCAGCGCGTAGTCGAGGTCGCCCGACTCGACCACGATCACCGATCCGGCCGGCGCCCGGTGGATCGCCGCGTGCAGCATCAGGTTGTCGCCGGGTGGGCACCGTACGGTGAAGGCCGGGCCTGCGATCCTCGGCACCGGCCCCCACAGCGGCCGGATCCCCATGTCCATGACCCGGTCACGGCCGAGCAGATCGGCCAGGGTGGTTGTGGGAATGTCCGCAAACTCAGTGGTCTCGATCACGCTCCGGACGTTACCGTGTGTGCATGACTGCCGGGTCGGCCTTGTGCCGTGAGCGAGTTGGGTGCCCGGCCTCTGAGTGAGGCCGGGGAGGGCCAGGGGTCCGCCGCTTTCTCTGAGTCGTCCAGGACATGACCGGAGACCAGAGAGAGCAGAGAGAGTGACCAACCCCTTCCACGACTTCAACCAGCAGATCATCGACGAGTTCCGCGCCAACAACGGCCGCGTCGGCGGCCCCTTCGAGGGCGGCCGTCTGATCCTCCTCACCACCACCGGCGCCCGCACCGGCACCCCGCACACCAACCCGGTCGGCTACCTGCCCGACGGCGGCGACCGCATCCTCGTGATCGCCTCGGCGGGCGGCTCGCCCCGCCACCCCGACTGGTACCGCAATCTCGTCGCACATCCCCAAGTCACCGTCGAGAGCGGGGTGTTCACCTACGAGG
Source organism: Streptomyces sp. NPDC019531 (assembly GCF_044903305.1). Classification (NCBI taxonomy): domain Bacteria; kingdom Bacillati; phylum Actinomycetota; class Actinomycetes; order Kitasatosporales; family Streptomycetaceae; genus Streptomyces; species Streptomyces sp. NPDC019531. Next base: position 276,106 of record NZ_JBJDQL010000004.1, read on the forward strand.
CGGAGGCCGTCGTCCTGACGGGCGAGGAGCGGGACCGGGCCTTCGCGCGAGCCGTGGAGGCGGACCGCGGCTGGGCGGCGTACCAGGAGAAGACGGACCGGATCATCCCCGTGGTCGCCCTGCACGAGATCGCCCGCCCGGGGCCGCCGAACATCAACGCCTCGTCGCCTGGAGAGGCCATCAAAGTCGTCCACGACGCCTTCCGACGCGAACTGGCGCTGATACGCAAGGAGATGGCCACCGGAGGGTCCACCCTCGCTGCCCAACTCCGCGTCAACTGCCTCACGTTCTGCCAGGGCCTGCACAACCACCACACCGGCGAGGATCTGGCCATGTTCCCGTTCCTGGCCGACCGCCACCCGGAGGCGGCCCCGGCCCTCGACCGTCTGCGCGCCGAGCACGAGCGCATCGCGGCTCTGGTGGAGGAGTTGCGCGAGGCGCTCGCCGGCCAGAGCCCCGCTTCCGTGCGCACGGAGGTGGACCGCCTGACGACCGAGCTGGAGGCCCATCTGACGTACGAGGAGGAGCAGTTGATCCCGCTCCTCGACGGCGTGTGACACAGCGGCACGGGCGGCCGTCGCCCTAGAACGGCAACGGCCGCCCGTGCACCACCACCAGCCGCGACACCGCCCGGGTCAGCACGACATACAGCCGGTGCAGCCCCCGCTCCTCCGCCTCCGCGATCGCGGCGGGCTCGACGGCCACCACATGGTCGTACTCAAGTCCCTTGACCACACCGGCCGGTACGACGCTCACCCGCGCCCCGAGCTCGTCCGGCCCGGCGGTGACGATCCCGGCCGCGTCGAGGGCCTGCCGCACCCGTTCGACGTCGGCGTCCGCGGCGACGACCCCCACCGACCCCTCGTACGCGAGCGAGTCCCGTACGGCGTCCACGACCGCGTCCGGCAGGGCGTCCGGGGAGGTCGGGCTGATCCTCAACTCCCCGTCCCCACGCAGGGACCGCCCCGCCGGCACCTCCACGTCCAGCCGCGCGAGGAGCCGGTTGGCGAGCTGGACGACGGCCCGCGGCACCCGGAATCCGATGGTCAGCGGTACGACGGCCGCGTCCGGCTTGCCGAGATGGCGCAGGACGGTGTGCCAGGAGCGGGCCGCCCAGGGTGTGGTCCCCTGGGCCAGGTCACCGAGGACGGTGAGCGACCCGAAGCGCGCCCTGCGGGCGATCGCCCGGCACTCCATCGGGGACAGATCCTGCGCCTCGTCGACGACGAGATGGCCGTAGCCCTCGGGATGCTCGATGAGCCCGGCGACCTCGTCGAGCAGGACCAGGTCGGCGGACGACCAGCGGGCGGACTTCCAGGATCGCGGCGGTCGCGTCCAGAGCAGTTCCTCCTGATCCTCCGGTCGCAGAAGCCCCTCGGCCACGCCCGCCAACGCCTCGCGGTCACCGAGCAGTTGAGCGAGGACCCCCTCGGGCCGCACGCGCGGCCACACGAGTTCGAGGAACTCCCTGACGGCTGCGGACCGCGAGATCCTCCGCACCCAGGCGTTGTTCTGCGGCCCGGCCCGCCGCTCGGCCTGGAGTTGCACGCTCCGCACCACCCGCCCGCGCACTCGCTCCCGCCCGGTGTCGTACGGCAGTTCCTCGGCGCGTACGCCGTGCACGATCCGCGCGAGTTCGTCGGCGCGGACCCGCCATCGGTACGAACCGTCGTCGATCTCAAGGGAGTCGGCAACCGCGTCACTGGACACCCGTGTGTACAGCGCCCGCCGCAGCACCTCCGCCATCCGGGGGTCGTGCTTGACGACGGCGGCCCGCTCGCTGTCACTCCCCTTGACGGGATGCCGGCCGATCTCCTCCTGAAGCGTGGCCTGCCGTACGCCGGTCTCGCCGAGCGCGGGCAGCACCTCGGAGATGTACGACAGGAACGTCCGGTTGGGCCCGAGGATGAGCAGGCCGCCACGGTGGACGCGCTGGGGGAAGGTGTAGAGCAGATAGGCGGCCCGGTGCAGCCCTACGGCGGTCTTTCCGGTGCCGGGAGCACCCTGCACGCACACGGACCGGGCGAGGTCTCCGCGTACGAGATCGTCCTGCTCGGGCTGGATGGTCGCGGCGATGTCCCGCATGGGGCCGACGCGAGGCCGTTCGATCTCCCGGGCGAGAAAGGCGCTGGAGGTGTCCTGCCCCTCCGCCAGACGCTCGTCCTCGAACCCGGTGAGATCGGCGGAGTCCCCCTTGCTCCCCGGCGCCCACCCGAACCGCCGCCGCACCCCGACCCCGCGTGGATCGCGGGCGCCGGCCTGGTAGAAGGCACGGGAGACGGGGGCACGCCAGTCGACGACGAGGGGCGGAGCGGCGGGATCCTCGCTGATCCGCAGCCGCCCGAGGTGATAGGCCTGCCCGGCGTGCTCACCGTCGGCGAAGTCCAACTTCCCGAAGAACAACGGCCCTTCGGGAAGTTCCCGGAACTCCTTCGCCTGACTGCGCAGCCGGTACCCGAGCACTTCGGCGTCGGCCCCGGAGGCGGAGACGTCCTCACCGATGACGACCTGCTCCTGGGCGCCGTCGACCATGGCGGCGAGGGCGGCACGGCAGCGTTCGTGGTGGGCGCGCTCCTGGTGGAGTTCCTGACGGAGGCCGGGCTCGATGGTGGTCATTCCGCCAAGCCTAAACGAAAAGCGTAACCGAGTTAAATTTATTACCGCGCTTCAGTACGGCCGTCCAAGGCCCTCTCCAACGCGTCGAACGCCCGCCCGGCGGCGACCACGGCGTCCCCCTTCACCTCCGCCATCCGTTCCCCCGCCGAGATCCGCCGCCAGTTCTCCATCGCGAGCACCCGCCGCACGGCGATGATCTGCCCGGCGGCCAGCCGCGCGTCCAGATCCCCACCGAGCACCTCCGCGAGCGCGGCCTCCTGCCGCTCCAGGTGGCCATGAGCCCGTGCGACCAGGGCGGGGGTGCCGTAGAGAAGTCGATGAAAGGCGAGCACCTGGGGATGGTCACTGAGCCCGGTGACGGGATCCCCCCGCTCCAGGCCGTCGAGGAAGTGCCGCCGCAGAGCGATGAGGGGCCGCTCCTCGGACTCGGCCACGACCCTCGCGGCCTCGTCCTCATGATCGGCGATCCGGTGGAGGACGAGGTCCTCCTTCGCCGGGAAGTACCGGAACAGGGTCGGCTTCGAGATCTCCGCGGCGGCGGCGACCTCGGCGACGGAGACGGCGTCGAAGCCCTTCTCCAGGAAGAGCCGGATGGCGATCTCGGACACGGACTCGTACATCCGCTGCTTCTTGCGCTCACGCAGGCCGGGTTCGCTCATGGCTGTGAGCCTACGCAGTGGTGGTGGGCGGGTCAGGACGCCTTGAGCGGGGCGGGCAGTTTCGGCACCACACGCCTGCGCATGCGCAGCCCCAGGGATCCGGTGGCCGCCGTCAGGGTCATCTCGTACGCGTCGACGGCACGCCGTACGTTCGGCGTGTCGAGGGCGGCCCCCGTGGTGATCCGGTCCAGGTCGACGTAAGCCGAGCGGACCTGCTCGATCCAGCGGTAGACCCGCCAGTCCTGCTCCCATCCGGCGACGTACTCGGAGGGAAGCGACCTGCTCCAGCGTTTGAACATGCGTGTACGCATCTCGGGCCGGGTCGGGGTGAGATGCAGATGGCGCACCAGGTCGTACAGGGGGTCGCCGATCATCCCCATCTCCCAGTCGATGATCGTCAGCCCGCCGCGACGCCCGTCACGGACCAGGTTCCAGGGGTTGAGGTCCCCGTGGAGGAGGACGGCGGTACGTTCCGTCACCTGGTAGCGGCCGAGGATCTTCCGGAGCACCTTGCCGTCCGGCAGCCCCCACTTCCGGGCTGCCTGCCGGGTTTCGAGGGGAAGCTCGTCGACGAAAACAGCCAGCCGTTCACTCAGCCGCGCGTAGAAGCTCCCCTCCGTCTCCTCGGAAGACAACGTCGAGTGATCGATCTCCGCAAGCGTGGCGAGCGCGTCGACGAGTTCGTCGGCCTCGCCGGGCAGCAGCCCGTCCTCGGGATGCCGCGGGGCCCCGGTCGCCGGGCCCTCGTAGGTGTGGATCGCGAAGTGGCGCCGCCGGTCGTCATAGCCAAGCGCGAGGATTCTCGGCGCCCGGAACTGCCGACCGGCCTTTTCGATCACTTGCAGGACGGCGTGCTCCTTGAGCTCCCCCTGCTCGCGACGGGGCGCCGCCGCGGTTTCGCGCCGGACCACCACGGGCTCCGCGTATTCATCGAGGTGCACGACGGTGTTGAGGTGCGCCGTCCCCCGGAAGACCCGGCCAGCGGGGGCGGTGCCCTCCAGCGCCAGAGCCCGCCGCACCAGGTCGTACGGGAAGTCCTCCCGCTCGCGGACCCGTGTGTCGCGCTGCCACCGGAACAACGCGATCGGCAGCCGCGTCCTCCCCTGCGCGATACGCCCCGCCTGCCAGCGGAACAGCGCGTCCGCGATCTCCCTCTCGGGTGGCACCTCGTACATCCCGAGCACGTCGGTCGCGCGCCCCAGAGTCGCCCCGATGTCGCCGGCCACCGCCATCAGCCGGTCTACGTCGATCTCGTCGCCGAGGGATTCGGCCGACCTGATGACTTCGCCGTACGCGACGTTGATGCGCTCGAACGCGACGTAACGCGGAAAGTCCCGGCGCGCGCCGTTGACCGCCGTGAGCCTCGCACTGCCCATCTCGCGCAGCCAGGCCTCGAGGACCTCGTCCTGCTGGTGGTCGGGGTAGCGCATCCGCACCACATGATTCGCGAGACCGTGCAGGGGATCCCCGTACGACGCGGAGTTCCAGTCGAGGCGGGCCATCGAGGGCTTGGGGCCCTCCAGGACGACCGCGTTGTCCCGGTTGAGGTTCATGAGCAGGAAACCGTACGGGCGGCGGGCCGGGGAGGGCATCTGTCCGGCGAACCGGGCCAGAGCGTCGCAGGGCACACCGAGTACGGCGAACAGCCCACTGAAGTCAGTCCCGTTGGAGCCGAGGATGCGCTGTGTCGTACGCCGGACGACGGTGTCCAGATAGGCCCGGCTGTCCCTCTCGTTGGGCGGCCAGTCGGCCGGCAGCGCCGGCAGCGCCTCCTTGCGCACCAGGGTCAACTGCGCGAGGAGACGGGTCAGCGCCCTGATGGTCAGGGGGTCGACGGGCTTGCCGGGAAGGCATGTCCTGGGCTGCACACCGCCGCCCGCCCCAGAAGAAGCCATGGGTGTCCCCAGAGAGAGCTCCAGGCGGTACCGGCTCTTACGGATCTCCGAGATGACGGCACTACGGACTTCGCCCCCGCGGTCAGGCCAAGCCCCGATCGCCACCTGTGCTCCTGAAACGCTAGTTCTAAACCTCAAAGAGGATGCGCACCCAAGAAAATTGATGCACACGATAGCGGGATGCGCCTGCTCACATGGCCGCAATGCCGCCCTTGGAGCGAGACCTGTCGGACATGTCGGGGCCGCGCCGGACTTTTTAACGTCCCCGTGCTCACTTTGTTACGTCGCGAGCAGCCGCCACGTCGAGTCGAACCATCGCTGCCAGCTGCTCACGATCAACGAGTCCTGGGAGTTCGGGTCGTCGTCCTTGGCGCAGTGGGTCAGCGTGGAGTCGAAGCCCATGACGTCGATGACGTCCATGGTGGTTCCGTCCCTGTAGGTGATGCGCCGCTCGGACGGAACGTACGGGCCGGTCACCACCTCGACCCCGTTGAAGACGTAGAGCTTCGAGTACGGCATGAAGCCGACCCGACGGATCTCCACCGTGGCCTTGAGGCCCTCGATGCTCTGGTCGAGATCCTCGACCAGGCGGAGGAGGTTGTCCGTGTAGTGCTGCCTGATGTCCTGAAGGCGCTTCAGCGGCCTCTCGTCGTCCCGGTCGCCCAGTGCGAACGGGAAGGGCGGCGGTGGCTCGTCGGACGGCACGAGCATGCGGATGGTGATCGTGGCCGGGCTGATCTCACCGACCCGGATGCGCTCCTGCTGCACCCGTACGTGCGTGTAGAGGACCTCCGACGTAAGCGTGAAGGCATCCAGGGCGACATCCCTCGCCTCGAACGCGGCAGCGATCAGCGGGCCGAGTGTCACCCGCCGCGCGGCGGTGTTCCGACGTGCGCTGGATCGAAGGGTCTGCCTGCGCAGCACCATCGCGCCCCGACCCTGACGTGACTCGATCCAGCCCTCGTCGGCCAGGACGGTGAGCACACGCTGGACCGTGTCCCGGGACACGCCGTGCGTCGCGGCGAGGTCACGCTGTGACGGCAGAAGGTCTCCCTCCTCCCGCTCTGTGACGTAGGAGAGCAGGGAGCTCTTCAACTCCTGAAACTTCCGGCCGCCTTCATCGGCCCCACTCCCGGTACCCACAAGCGGACCCTACCGCCGCCGGTCAGAAACCAAACCAGTTCCAGTCAACTCACGTTGATTATCGATCTGTTCGGCCGGGGACAACCACAACACGGCAACCAGCCCACTGGACTGAAATTGGGGGGAGTCGATGGTCTCAGGACGGGTCGTAACGACACCAGCAGGAGTCGAACCACTCCTGCCAGCTCTGCATGAACACGGATCCGGTGGCGTGGGAATCGCCCTCGTCGTTGGCGAGCCGTATCAGGGTCGAGCCCAGGCCCAGTACGTCCCAGGCGTCGATCTCGGTGTCGTCGGCCGTCAGGATCGTGCGTTTCACGATCTTGTAGGGACCAATGAGCCCCTCGACACCTCGGCACAGATACAGCTTGAAAGTCGGGATGAGAGGCACCTCACGGATCTGTACGTCCACGTGGTCGACCAGTCCGTCCGTCTTGAGGTTGCGCAGGGCGTCGCGCAGGGAGGACGTGTGCCGCTGGGTGATCCACCGGAGCCGTTCCTGCAGGATTCGGTCCAGTTCCTGCCCGTCGGCCCCCCTGGCACATCGCTCTGGCTCTCGGGTACGGCAGTTCAGTCGAATCGGAGGGCAGCAGCAGCCGGAGCGCGATGCTCTCCGGGGCGAGGATCTCCTCGTTGCGAATCGCGTCGGCATGCACCCGGATCTGGGTGTCCAGACTCTCCGACGTGAAGGTGAAGACATCGAGTTCGACAACCTGCCGGGCGAAGGCGCGGGCGACGAAGGGGCCGAGGGCGACACGCACAGGGGGCGTCTTCGGGGCGGGCGCCACATGTATCGGCGGGGTCGCGATGACCCGCGAACCGCTGCCCTGGCGCGATGCGATCCAGCCTTCGCTCTTCAACTCGTCCAGGACGCGCTGGATCGTGTCGCGCGAGACGTCGAACTCTTCGGCGAGGGCACGCTGCGGAGGCAGGTGGGCGCCCTCCCGGTACTCGCCGTCGGCGATGCGGGCCCGCATCGTCGCCAGAATGGCGGCTCCCTTGCCGTGTGCCTCGTTCACTACCCGACCGTACCGACCTCAGGACTGGCCGCGCAGCGCGTCCAGCACCTTCTCCAGCGAGCCCACTACGACCTCGGCGCCCGCGTCCCTCAGGATTCGGTCCTTGTCAGGGTTACGCGCGTAGCCCAGGAACCCGACACCAGCCTGCCGCGCGGCCTTGAGGTCCGTAGCGGCGTCGCCGACCATCAGGGTGACCGAGGGATCGGCACCCATTGCCTTGATGGCCTCTTCCAGGCAGTACGGGTTGGGCTTCATCAGGTCGAGGTTCTGCGTACGGCCGTAGACGTGCGCAAAGCAGTCCGCCAACGTACGGCTCTCGATGTACGCCTTGGCCGCGCGGGCGGAGTTGTTGGTCGTGATGGCGAACCTGGCTCCGTGCGCCCACCATGTCCTGATCAGACGATCCGCGTGCATCGTCGGCATCGCCTTTGGAACGGCCTCCAGCTCTCGCACGGTCAGCCATTCCTCCAGTTCGAGGACCAAGTCGCTTCCCGGGCGGAGTCTGTGCACACCCCACAGAGCGTCGTGAGGGTCACTGCTGGATCGTTCCTGCTCGGTCAACAACGAGCCCATGCCCAACGCGTCTATCTGCCCGACCAGTTGCTCGGCTATCTCGTACGCCGGATATCCCGCGAACAGCCCGCAGATCGGCCCATCCAGATCCCAGAGCACGTACCGGGCCGAGGTGACCAGTGATGCGAGTCGTGCTGTCTCTGCTGTCACCGGTTCAGTGTGCGTCTTCTGAGGAGTCACTAGGAGAGTGTCAGGTCCGTGGTGATGGTTTCCCAGAGGGCGTCGAACCACTTCTGCGATTGGTCGACGAACGAGGCGTCCCGTTCGCCGGCGCTCTTCTCGAAGGAGAAGAGGAGCGACTCGGTGCCGAGGACGTCGTACATGTCGAGCATTCCGGCTTCCGTGGCCTCCTCCCGGCGCGCGACCATGTAGTACGCGATCAGCGCCTCCGACTCGTTGAGCAGGTACAGCTTCACCGGCGGCGTGAACGGCAGTGCCCGGAACCTGACGTTGACGTCGATGTTGTGGGAGGAGCGCAGGGCCTGGAGGTTGTGGCGCAGGACGTGACCCTGGGCGTTGCGCATCTCCAACCAGCGCTGATGGACGGGGTTGTCGTCTTCTGGGACCTCGACCGGCACCGGAAAAGCCAGGTTGATGTCGCGGGAGGGCAGCAGGATACGGACGTCGATCGACTCGGGGTGGATCCGACCCTCGTGGATGTGGCGGACCGGTTCGCTCAGGGCCACCATCAGCGTCTCCGCCGTCAAGCAGGCCGCGTCGATGTGGACGTGCGGGCTGGAGAACGCCTCCGTGAGGCGGGGGGCCAGGCCGACCATCGTGGGCTGGGGCTCACCCGACAGTGCGGGCGCCCGCTCCGCGATCCGCGGCGGACTCCCCTTGCTCACATTGCTCAGCAACCCGTCCTCCTGCAGCGCGCGCAGGGCCTGGCGGACCGCGCCCCGTTCCACGCCGAACTCCTCCGCGAGTTCGGCCTGGGTGGGGAGGCGGTCGCCTGCCTTGAGGTCGCCCACGCGGATGCGTTCCCGCAGGGTGTCGGCGATTTCCTGGGGCGAGAGCCTTCTGCTGCCGTTCACTGCCACGTTCTCCTGGGTCACGACCAAACGTTACAACTCCAATCCATCTATGGGGAGTTGTTGCGAAGTTGTTTATCAACCCCCACCAAGTGGGGACAACATAGTCAGAGTTGGTTACCAACTTGGTTGAGTTGGTGGAAGTTTTGCCTCCAGGCTCACCTCGTCCGCTCCGTTCGCTCCGTCAGCTTCGCCCGCCCCGCCCGCCCGGAAGCCCGAAGGGGGAACCAACATGCCGGCCCTCGCCCTCCTCTCCGCCGTCTTCGTAGTCGGCGTCGAGCAGACCTTGCAGTGGAAGTACGGCGCCAGCGGCATCATCGGGATGCTCCTGCTCACCATCGGCATCAAGGCCAAGAACCCGGCGATCAGTTCGACGGGGGCCGTCGTCCTCGCCCTGCTGGTCGCGGGACCGGCCCTATGAGGGTGAGGAGCACCCGTCAGTCGGTGTGGGAGACGTCAGTTCGTGAGTGCCAACTCCGAACTGATCGTCTCCCACAGTGCGTTGAACCACAGATGGGACTGCTCCACGAAGGTCGTGTCCCGCAGCCCCGCGCCCTGCTCGAAGGCGAACAGCATCGACTGGGTGCCCTCGGAGTCGTACAACTCCAGGTGCTCGTGGTCGATCTCCTCCTTGCGGCGCGTCAGCGTGTAGTACGCGAACAGTGCCTCCGTGCCGTTGAGGAGGTACAGCTTCACCGGTGGTGTGAAGGGCAGGGCGCGGAAGGAGACGTGTACGTCGATGCCGTGCGTGGCGCGCAGGGCCAGGAGGTTGTGCCTCAACACCTGCCCCTGCGCGTTGCGCTGGGCCAGCCAGCGTTCATGGACCGGGCCGTCGCCGTCGTGGGCCTCGACCGGCACCGGGAACGCGAGGTCGATGTCCCGGCCGGGCAGCAGGACACGGACATCGACCTTGGCCGGATTCAGCCGTCCGGCATGGATCTCGCGCAGCCCCTCGCCGATGGCGAGGTTGAGGGACACCGACGTCAGGCACAGGGCGTCTATCTCCACGTGCGGGGCCGCGAACGCGGAGGCGATACGGGGGCCGAGGGCCACCGTGGTGGGCTGCGGCACGGCTCCGGGCCCGGTCAGCGCCCGGCCGACACCCAGGTCGGGGGCGACGGTCGCCGGACTTCCCTTGGAGACATTGGTGAGCAGGTGTTCCTCCTGCAGGACGTACAGCGCCTGGCGTACCACCCCGCGCTCGACCCCGAACTCGTCGGCCAGCCTCGCCTGCGTGGGCATGCGCTGACCTGCTCGCAGCGCGCCGGACCGGATCCGGGCGCGGAGCTCGTCGGCCACCTCCTGAGGTGACTTCTGTGGCCGCTGCGACCTCTTCCGCCCATTGGCGGAGGCGTGTTTCGGGTCCACGACCAAACACTACAACTTCCCGCCATCTTTGGGCAGTTCACTGGAAGGTGGTTATGAGCCGCATCCAAGCGGAGATAAGTACAGTGAAGTTGGTCGCCAACTTGAGCAACCTTGAGAAACATGGTCAAAGCTTCACAAGGTTGGCCACGTCGGCGGTCGACAGGGGCCACCGTCCCGAAGGGGGACCGTCATGCCGTTCATCGCCGTCCTCATCGCCGCCCTCGCCGTCGGCTTCGAGGCACTCGTCCAGTGGAAGTGGGGTGCGATGGGCATCGTCGCGTTCGTCGCGCTGACCATCGGCGTCAAGTCCAAGAACGTCGCGATCGGTGGCATCGGAGCGGTCATCCTCGTGATGCTGCTCGCCCAGTCCGGATGACGCCCGCCCGCCGGGCCCAGGATCCGGCTGACCGGGCTCCCTCCTGGAGGGGAGCCGGGAGCCTGGTCGGTCTGCACAGCCACAACTGAACACCGACAACTGAACAGCAGCGACAGCTGCACACACGCGCACAGCCAAAACTGAACAGCCACACCCGCACAGCCACAACTGAACAGCTCGCTACGGATGCGAAGCACAGCTCAGATCAACGCACGGCCCACCCGTCCCCGCCCCGAAGGAGCCTCAGAACATGTCCGGGCACCAGGGCCGCCTGGACGTACGCAGCAGGGCGTCGGCCCCCCGGCCGGCGCCCATTCGTTCTTCCCGGACCCGCCCCAGCGCCACGAGCCGCGCCACCGACTCGTCACCGAGCCACAGCGCCGCCAACTCCCGCACGTCCAGCGTGAGATCAGGGCTCGCGGTCGTCGCCGTACAGGAGGCCCCGTCCGGCGAGGCCTCCAGCCGGTAACGGCCCCCGGTCAGCCCGGCGCCGTCCACCACCTCCAGCACCAGCGTGCCCTCACCCTCGTACGTCCGCGCCTCCAGGGCCCGTACGACATCCAGGATCCGCACCCACAGCCAGTCGGCCTGTGTGGTGATACGGGCGGCACGCGGGTCCGGCAGGAGCTGCGGGAGCAGGTCGTCGGGGGCGCGCACCCCGCTCCTGACCTGGTTGACCCAGTCGATAGAGCACAGGTAGTGCCACAGGGCGCGCTCGGCGGCCGGGGCCGTGGTGATCATCGACCGCACGCTCGCCGTGTTCAACGGCTGCTTGGCGTCGCCCCACTTGTCGTCGACCTCGTACGCCAGCAGCCCCTCGACCGTGCCGTCGGCCGCCCGGTACACCGCGAAGAACGGCTCGGTCCACTTCGGGTCGACGCGCACCGCGCCCGTCTTGGTCTGCCACAGCCAGTCGCCGCGGCTGACGGCACCCGCCGTGGCACGGCGCATCCGGTCGTGCAGCTCGGGACCGAACTTGCGTACGTCGTCGGGGCCCACGAGATCGATACGACCGTGCAGGTCCGGCCCACGGAGGTCGAGGCCGGTGCGCGGGACGTCGATCGTCCACTCGGCGGCCGAGGTCGCGGGCCCGAAGCCGTACCGGCCGTAGATCCGGTACTCGGCGGCGATCAGCGTGGCCACGACGTCGCCGCGTTCCTTCGCGTCCGCGAGGTCCTGGCGCATCATCCGGGTGAGCAGACCGCGCCGGCGGTGGGTGGCGGTGACGGTGACGGCGGAGATCGCGTCGGCGGCCACGAACCCGCCGCCGACCGCCGTCACCTCCTGCGCGAAGGACCGGAAGGTCGCCACGCACCGGTCCCCGTCGAAGGCCCCGATGAACCGACCGGGCTCGAACTGACTCCTCCGGGCCTCCAGCTCCGCCTCCGCCACGACCGGCTCCCGCAGAAACCCGGCGTGCACGGCCCGCAGCCACTCCGGGTACTCGGCCTCGGTGACCGGACGGACGTCGATGTCGGCTCGGGCGCTCATGGGGCCACGGTAGGCCGGTGGGGGTGAGGTGTCGCGTCGTTTTCCCTGCCGCGGTCCGCGACGCCGAGCTGTCCCGAAGGACAGAGACCTAGGTCAGCAGGTCCTCCACCTGTGCCTCCCCCTCCCGGTACCGCCGCGCGATCTCCCCGCTGCTCTCGTCGGCCGTCCGCTGCAGCCGCTGGCGCCGCCCGGAGACCTGCTGCTCGTACCGCACCAGCCGGCCCATCGCCGTGATCAGTTCCAGGTCGGTGCGGGCCTCCAGGTCGGACAGCTCGACCTCGGCGAGCATCTCCGCGGCCAGCAGCCGGTACTCCTCGCTGTACGGCGTGCCCAGCGTGACGTGGCGGGCCGAGGAGCGATGGCGGGCCGGGGCGTCCGTGAGGATCTCCGGGAGGCGTGCGACGACCGACACCTCGCCGATGTCCATGACGGCACCCTTCGGGGACCGGCGTGCCAGTTCCGCGCGGAGGATGTCGATACGGCCCTGCAGCAGCCGCCGGACATAGCTGAGGTCGGCCTCGTCCCTCTGGGCGTCCCGGCGCAGGGTGCGCAGTTCGGGCAGGCTCAGCGTGGCGAGATCGTGCTCGGGTGGTTCCGGCGGCAGCAGAGGGCTGCCCGTACGCTGCACGGGCGGCCGGGGTGTGTCCGGGCCCGTCTCACGAACAGGCCCGCAATGCTGCCCCGTACTCGGTGTGCTCATGCGTCTCAACCGTCCCCTCGACCGGCGTGTGGAAGCATCGTGCCACCCCAAGTGGCCGCTATGTGACCGAGTGCCCCCGAACGGCCCCAGATGGGGGGGTTAAGGATCAAAAACAAACCCGCGCGTGGCCGCTTCCGACGGGACCGGCATGATGAGCGCATGCGAGCGGTGGTGCAGAGGGTGGACGGCGCGAGCGTCGTCGTCGACGGTGAGACGGTCGGGGAGATCAGCGGCGAGGGACTGTGCGTCCTGGTCGGGGTCACGCACGAGGACACCAAGGAGAAGGCGGTCCAACTGGCCCGCAAACTCTGGTCGGTGCGCATGCTGCACGACGAGAGGTCGTGCAGCGACATCGACGCCCCGCTGCTCGTGATCAGCCAGTTCACCCTGTACGGCGACGCTCGCAAGGGCCGCCGCCCCACCTGGAACGCGGCCGCCCCCGGCGAGGTCGCCGAGCCCCTGGTCGAGGAGGTCGTCGCCCAACTGCGCGCGCTGGGCGCGACGGTGGCCACCGGCCGCTTCGGCGCGCGGATGCGGGTGTCCCTGACGAACGACGGCCCCTTCACGGTCCTGCTGGAGATGTGAGTTCCGAGGACTTCTACGGCTCCGCCGACGCCCTGAGCAGGAACTCGTGGCAGTCCCGCGCCACGGCCGTCATCCCGAGCTCCCGCGCGGTACGGAGCGCGGTACGGGCGAGGTCGCACGCCCCGGCCCGTACGGCCGCATCGTCCGTACGGCGACGCGCCCGCGCCTCGTCCAGCCGCAGGCGCGCCATCTGCGCCGGTGAGTGCTGCGCGAGACGCACCGCGCGCCGCAGGTGCCCGAGCGCGGTCTCCGGCTCCCCCGCGACCAGCGCCAGCAGTCCGCTGAAGCGCGCGGCGGGGCCCAGCAGGACGGTCGGCCAGCCCGCGAGGACCAGTTCCCCGGGGTGCGCGTCCAGGAGGGCGCGCAGGGCTGGGACGTACGGCAGCAGTTCCTGAAGGCGTACGTCCCTCTCCGCCAGCTCGGCGCACGCCTGGGCGAGCACGGCCGCCGTGGGCAGCGCCCAGCCGCTCGGCGGGAACCTGGTGAACCCCCCGGTGTCCGCGGCGAACGCCAGCACCTGGTCGGCCGCCTGGTCGTGGCGGCCGGTCTCGCACAGGGCGAGCGCGAGTCCCGCCCGCCACACCGGGAAGTAGTCGCGGCGTCGGACGCCGGACATGAGCGGGGAGCCGAACAGCTCTGCCATCCGGCCCTGTTCGTGCCGGAGCCAGTAGGCCTGGCCCAGACAGGTCTGGCTGAGGGTGTCGGCGGGCACCGACAGATCCCTCTCCATGGTCTCGGCGATCGTCCTGGACTCGCCGAGAATCCACTCCTCGGCGGCGGCGAACTCGCCCTGCCACAGGTTCATCAGGGCGTCCAGCGTGCCCTGTTGCCAGTGCGCGAGGGTGCTGTGCCGGTGGGCGGCGTGCTCGCGATGGCGTCGTACGGTCGCGTCCGCGGCGGTCACCCGGCCCACCCGCAACTGGTCGATGGCGAGGGCGACCAGGGCCTCGCCCATGAAGAACAGCGAGCGGGAGCGGGTGGCCACGTCGCGTAACTCGGCGGACAGCGCGAGGAGTTCACCGGCGGGGGCGAAGTCGTAGAGGGCCCAACGGCATTCGGTCAGGATCTCGCAGTGCGTCTCGGCGCCGATGCCGGGGAGCCTCTCGCGCAACTCCCGGAGCACGCCCCGGGCGCGGTCCACGCTGGTTCCCGGCTCGGCGCCGGGGACCGCGGTGTCGTCGCCGACGCCCATGGTCAGCTTCTTGGCGCGGTGCGCGGTCAGACGCAGCCGTAACTCCACCGCGGGCAGGTCCTCGCGGCCGGCCAGCGTCTTCAGGCACTCGTCGATCCGCGCGAGGAGGTCCCGGTCGACCTGGCCGGGGTCCGACCAGCGACGGGCGCACCGCACCACCGCGTAGGCCCGGGCCAGGTCGTCGCCCTCGGCGGCCCGGTACGCCGCGAGGTAGAGCCGGCCCGCCTCGTACATGTCGCCGAGCAGATGGCGGGCGTCGCCGCGGCGGATCAGCTGTTCGAACTCGGCACCGAAGGCACCGGCGTCATCGATGCCGACCCGCCGGGCAGGTGGCTCCGCGGAGGGGCCGGAGGGACCGCCCCGGCGGCGCTCGGGCCGCTCGGACGCCTCGGGCCGGTCGGGCAGCAGCCCCAGCAGCTCACCCTCCGCGTGCAGGGCCGTGTCGCACTCCCGGGCCAGTGCGGGGCCGGGCAGCCGACTGCCGTTCTCCACCCGGCTGAGGTAGCTCTTGCTGTAGTTGACGAGCCGTGACAGGCCGCCGAGCGAGAGCCCGGCCGCCTTTCTGCGCATGCGCAGCGCCTCGGCGAATTCCTCTTCCGGTGTCATGGCGCCTCCCCCGGGGCATATCGCCACTTCGTTCGCCGAACACTTGCTCCCCGTGTTCGTGTGGTCGCTGCCCGTTGCCAAATTATGGGTTGTCAACGACATATCACGCCCTGTGTTTCCAGCCGGACTCATCCTGGGACGTGGAGAGCGCCCCGCGCGGGGGGCGGGGCGCTCACGACGGGGACGACGCGGAGAGTCAGAGCATGCCGCGCAGACGGGCCGACCGGACGCCTACGGCTCTACGACGACTTCCTGGGCCGCGGCCGTGGTGTCGGCGACGAGCCGCGCGTCCACCGGTACGTTCCGCTTGATCAGGGCGAGCGCCACCGGGCCGAGTTCATGGTGTCGTACGGACGTCGTCACAAAACCGATCTTGCGGCCGTCGGGTGCCTCGTCCGCGAGCCTGATGTCGGTCCCGGCGGGCGGCAGATGCACCTCGCTGCCGTCGAGGTGCAGGAAGACCAGGCGCCGGGGCGGCTTGCCCAGGTTCTGGACGCGGGCAACGGTCTCCTGCCCCCGGTAGCAGCCCTTCTGGAGGTGAACGGCCGTGTCGATCCAGCCCAGTTCGTGCGGGATGGTGCGGTGGTCGGTCTCGAAGCCGAGGCGGGGGCGGTGGTGCTCGACGCGCAGCGCCTCGTAGGCGAGCAGACCGGCCGCGGGACCGGACTTCTCGGCGTACGACTCCAGGTCGGCCCGCGGCAGGAACAGATCACGGCCGTACGGCGTCTCGCGTACGACGGCACCCTGGGGCACCTCGGCGATGGAACCTGCGGGGAGGTGGACGACCGCGAACTCGTCCGTGCGGTCGGCGACTTCGACCCGGTAGAAGAACTTCATCGACTCCAGGTAGGCGATCAGCGCACTCTGGGTGCCGGGTTCGACGTGGGCCCAGACCGTGGTGCCGTCGTCGACCAGGTAGAGGGCGTGCTCGATGTGGCCGTGGGCGGAGAGGATCAGTGCCTCGGTGGCCTGGCCCGTGGGGAGGTCGCTGACGTGCTGGGTGAGCAGGAGGTGCAGCCAGCTGAGGCGGTCGTCACCGGTGACGGACACGACCCCGCGGTGCGAGAGGTCGACGAATCCGGTGCCGTCGGCGAGGGCGCGCTGTTCGCGGAACAGGTCGCCGTAGTGCGCGGCGACGCCTTCGTCCACGCCCTCGGCGGGGACGGCGCCGGGCAGGGACAGCAGGGGGCTCTTCATATGCACAAGCCTACGACTCGGTAGTTGAATTCTTGAGCTTGAGGGAACAGTCCTGGCAACGGCCGAAGATCGCGAAGTGCTTCATGTCGGTCTCGAAGCCGAAGGTGTCGCGCAGCTTGGCCGTGAACTCGGCGGCCACCTCGATGTCCGCCTCGATGACGTTGTCGCAGTCGCGGCAGACCAGGTGGATGTGGTGATGGCGATCGGCGAGGTGGTACGTCGGCGCCCCGTGCCCCAGATGGGCATGGCTGACCAGACCGAGCTCCTCCAGGAGCTCCAGCGTCCGGTACACGGTCGAGATGTTGACCCCCGACGCCGTTTTCTTCACTTCCGTGAGGATGTCGTCAGGGGTCGCGTGTTCCAGGGTGTCCACAGCTTCGAGGACAAGCTGACGCTGCGGCGTCAGCCGGTAGCCGCGCTGCCTTAGGTCGCTCTTCCAGTCGGTGCTCACCACGGGGTCCAGTGTAGGAGCGTCGGGGGGAGACGTCGGCCCGGTCAGGGATGTGGGACGGGAAGCTCCGCGTAGTGCGCATGTGATCTACCTCATCGCGGTGGTACCGGCAGCCCGGCTCCAGCCCTCGGCATCCAAGGCTTCCGTGCCCGCACCCGGAACGTCGAACAGCCCCGGCGTGGGCGGGCCGGGGCTGTTCCGAGTCAGGGGGAGGGCTACTTGAAGAAGGCGATTCCGTCGTCCGGCATGTCGTCGGGGAGGGCCTTCGCCCAGCGCTCGACATCCTCCGGCGTGACGACCTTCTTCAGGTGGGCCGACATGTAGGGGCGCAGCTCGACCTCGGGGGTCTGCTTCTCGCCGACCCACATGAGGTCGCTCTTGACGTAGCCGTACAGGCGCTTGCCGCCGCTGTACGGCCCGGACGCGGCCGTACGCGCGACGGCGTCGGTCACCAGGTCGATCTGCGGCTTCTGGTCGGCCATCTCGCCGTACCAGATCTCGACGACGCCGTCGTCGCGGACCATCGTCACCTCGACCTTGCGGTCGGCGTCGATGCGCCAGAAGCCGTGCTCGGTCTCCAGCGGGCGGACCTTGTTGCCGTCGTTGTCCAGCACCCAGGTGTGGGACTCGTACTCCAGGAAGTCCCGGCCGTCATGGCCGAAGGTCACCTCCTGGCCGAAGTTGCACTTCTCCGAACCCGGGAAGTCATGCACGCCCGCGCCGGCCCAGTTGCCGAGCAGGAAGGCGAGCGGGACGAGGTCCTTGTGGAGGTCGGACGGGATCTCGATCATGAGTGGCGGTTCCTAGACGGGGGTCAGCGCTGGCCCTGGTACAGCTTCTTCACGGTCAGCCCGGCGAAGGCGAGGACGCCGACGCAGACCAGGACCAGCAGGGCTTCGAAGAAGATCTCCACGGGGTGCTCCTCGGATGAGCGGGGTGCGGTGCATGTACACAGGGCCGGGCCCCAGCTTACGCGGCCGGGGCCCGGGGGTCCGTGCGGGTCTCCTCACCCCAGGAGCTGGCTCTGGAGGGTCACCGTCTGCTGGAAGGGGACGGGGTTCGCGGTGCCCTTGCGGGACTGGACGACCAGGGCGAGTACGTCGCCTGCGCTGATGTAGGCGTGCCGGGCCTGCTCCTTGCCGTACGGCTTGGACTCGACGTAGACGGACGCGGTGATGTCCTGGATCCGGGCCGCGTCCGGGAAGTCCTCGTCGGAGACGGAGTCGGGGGCGTCGCGCAGTTCGTAGCCGGGGCTGCCGTACGGGGCGATGTCCCGGCCGAACAGGTCGTCCGCGACGGCCGCGGTGTCGAACTGGAGCAGGTAGACGCGGGTGTGCGTGCCGTCGGGGGTGGTCCAGCCGCGGGCCGCGATGTGCCGCAGACCGTTGTCGTAGAGCTTCTTCCCCAGCTCCTCGCGGTCCTCCTTCTCGGCGTACTCCGAGAGCAGGTCCTTGGTCGCCAGCCACCCGTCGGTACCGCTGAGCGCCTTGTCGACGGTCGCCCCCTCGGGCGCGGGCAGCACCAGCGCGCGCAGGTCGGCGTAGTGGCTGCCGGCCTTGTTCTCCGCCGCGAGGGGCCCCGGGCTGCCGGAGGGCAACGGCGCCTTCGTCAACGTCGGATACACCCACCGCCCGTCCGACACGGTCGCCAGCCCCGGCACGTCCGTCCGCTCCATCCCGGCGATCCCGTACGCGGTCCCGGCACCGAACGCGGCGAAGGTGAGGAGGGCGGCGGTCCAGCGGAGGGTTGCCCGGAGGACGCGGTGGTCCTTCTTGGGGGTGGGGGTGGGGTCTGGGGTGAGGGTGGGGTCTTGGAGAGCTGCGGGGTCGGGTACGAGTGCCGGGGCGGGGGCGGACGCGGGCAGCGCCGGGGGCGCGGGGGCCTGTGGGGGCTCCGGCGCGGATGTGGACGCGGGCGCGGACACCGGCCCCGAGGCCGGGGCAGCGTCTGACGGGGCGAGTGCGGGCTCAGATGCGGATCCGGGCACCGCCCCGGGCTCGGGCACACGCGCGGATTCCGGCTCGGATGCGGACGCGAGCGCCGATCCTGGCGCGGGCACGCGCCCCGACTCGGGGGCGGCCTTGGGCTCGGATGCAGGCGTGGGTGACGCGGGCTCGGCGGGCCGGGGTGACGGCACGACGTCCTGCGGCTCGGTCCGCTCGGTCCGCTCGGTCCGCTCGGTCCGCTCGGTCCGCTCGGTCCGCTCGGCCTGGTCGGCCTGGTCGGTCTCGCTGATCCGCTCCGCCGTCTCGGCCGGGTGGCCCTGCTCGACCCCGCCGACCGACTTTGTCACCTCGACCTGCTCGGCCTCGCCGGAAACGGTCGTCCCCGTCGCCGCATGCCCGGCCTCGCCGACCGGACCCGTCACCTCAGCCTTCCCGGGCCCCGCTGTCGAATCCGGCGCCGCAGGCCTGTCGGGCTTCGGGTAGGTCTTCTCTTCTGTCTGCTCGGTCACACCGACTCCCCCGGCTCCGCGATGCGGTCGAGCTGCTCGCGCATGAGCATCGCGACACCCTTCTGCTGCATTGGCTTCGCGCTGTCCGCGGTAAAGCTGACCAGGACGTTTCCCTGGAGGGCGAAGCAGTGCATCGAGTCCAGCTTCGTGTCGGAATCCGTCGGCGCCAGGAAGCAGCGGGCGTCCTTGTGGCCCTCGATCCGGGGCCCGTCGCGCAGGACGTCGCCGAGCGCGTCGAGGAGCTCGTTCTGGAACTCCGTGATCCCCTTCGCCGCCGCCTTGTTGTCCAGCTGCACCAGCTCGATGGTCACCGCGGAGGCCTTGTCCGTGTAGACGGAGGAGATCTCGTCGGTGCTCATGTAACTGCGCATCGCGATACCCGTGAGGCGCTGCTTGTCGATCTGCTTCTCCAACGCCTTGCGCTGGGAGCGGGGCAGGCCGCTCAGCGACTCCTTGCGGAGCGCGGTGGCCTGGGCACCACTGAGCTCGGCGTCGTACCCGTACTCCCCGATGTCCGGCCCCCGGCTCCACCCGTCGGCGCCGTACGGCACGAGCATCGCCGACAGCCCCTTCACGGCGGCCGCCTTCTCCTTGACGGCCCCGCCCTTCGGGAACTTCCACACGGGGGCACCCGCGTCCCGGTCGGCGCCGTCAACGGTGATCACCGTGTAACCGACGCCCGCGACGACCGCCCCGGCCAGCACCACGGCCCCTAGCACCGCGGCGATACGACCACGACGAACCGGCTTCTTCGCCGGCTCGGCCGGACCGACCTCGGCCACCTGCTCGATCTCGATCCCGCTCTCGCTCACAGCTTCTTCACCTGCCGCTCGGCCAGCTCCATGATCTTCGCCTTCGGGATGGGCTTGGTGTCCCAGACGAAGATCTTCATGGCGATGTCCCCACGCCAGGCGACGGCCGTGGCGTTGTACTGCGGCAGATAGCCGGGCTTGGTGTCCGGCTTGGTGTGGACATACGCCATCGCGTTGTCGCTGCCCGGAACCGCCCAGCTCTTGGTGCCGTCCACGGAGTCCTCGTAGTAGTTCTCGCCGTCGGCCCAGTCGGAGGTCTGCAGCGCCTCCTCCTGCCGGTACTGGACCAGGCGGATCTCGACGCCGTAGGTGCTGCCGACCTCCCAACCCGTGTCGACCGCGCGGCGGAACTCCTTGGCTACGAGGTCACTGAACGCCCCGGCCGGCTTGTCGTACGTCGCCGCCGTGTCGGCCAGCGTCATCCAGCGGTCACCGGTCACCCAGTCGCCGTCCTTCGCCCCGGCCGGCTTCTTCAGCAGCAGCTTGCGCAGGTCACCGTCGGTCTTCACGCGGCGGTCCTGGGAGGCGGAAAGGGGCTCGGGGGCCGGGCCCTTGGCCTGGGCGAGCGTCGGCTGGGAGAGCGAGGCGAGCTTCGTCGGCTCACGGTCGGCCTGGATCAGATATCCGGTACAGCTCCCGGCGACGACGCCGAGTACGGCCGCGGCGGCGATCAACAGTGTCGTACGGCCCCGGCGGCGCCCACCGGGTCTCTCTTCGGGCACTTCCGGTACTTCGGGTACTTCCAACGCGTCCCCCACAAAACGTGAAGCGCGCATTCCGTATGCGCGCTCCACAGGAGACTCCTGGTCAACCCCCAGAGTTGTACGGAAGGTTGATCACGATCCGGCCACATCCGCAACGAACACGGCCCACGCCTCATCAGAGAAGACCAGCCCGCGCCGACCGGGATCCTTGCTGTCACGGACGGGGACGAGGGTGGGGAGGTCGTCGGAGACTTCCAGGCAGGCGCCGCCGTCCGGGTTGCTGTAACTGCTCTTGCGCCACGTCACACCGTTCAGGTCGATGGCTCGCACGGCACTTCCTCCAACATCCGCATGATGAACTTCCGTGACTCGCCCGGGTTCAGCGCGAGGTCACGCATCGCATCGTAGGCACGGTGGAGCCGCTCAACGGACGAATTTTCCTCGACCAGTTCACCTCGCAGGGCGTTCTCCAGGTACACCACCGTCCGCCCGCCCAGCAGCTTCAGGAACATCACGTCGCTGCTCACCAGACCGTGCATCCCGGCGCCCTGCGGCAGCACCTGGATCGTGTTGGGCCACTGCGCCGCCTCCAGCAAGTGCTCCAACTGCCCTCGCCACGCGCCCGCGTCCCGCAGGGGCGTCCGCAACACCGCCTCCGCGAGGACAGCCCGGAACAGCGGCGCGTCCTCTTCCTCCAACAGCTTGCGCCGCCCGGTGCGGGCCTCGACCTGCTGGTCCAGCTCCTCACCCTTGGCACCGCCCAGCGCAAGCAGCTCACGGGCGTACCCGTCCGCCTGAAGAAGGCCGTGCACGGTACTGACTCCGAAGTGCCACAGGCTGTGCGCCTCCGTCTCCAGCACCATGTACCGACGGTACTGCTCCTTGAACTGCGTCGGATCCCCAACCGCCAGCTCCCAGAGGGCCAGCAGCGTCCCCGACGTCCCGTAGTGCTGGTCCAGGGCCTCCACGACCTCCGGGCTGCCCAGGCTGCGCCCGCTCTCCATCTTCCCGAGCGTCGATGCGTCCCAGCCGAGCCGGTCCGCCAAGTCCCGGAGACTCTCACCCTTTCCGGCCCTCAGTAACCGCAGTTCCTCCGCGAACCGCGCCCTCGGTTCATGGCTCCGCCCCGTGACGACCCGCCGCTGCGGCACCGCACCCTCCTTGATCATCCTTGTGGAATTTGTGGAATTTGGAACGCCCGCTGTGGAATTTGCGGCCGTTCCCGTCGCGATCCGTCCCCGCCCTGAGCCATGCTCGTACCGACCCAGGAATACGCAGAGTAGTCCAACTGTCGCATTCCTTATAGATGTTGGGCGAAAGGACAGAAAAGCCATGGAACCGGGAACGCTTCTCTTCGACCCCGCCACCAACAGAGTCGGCGAGTACCAGGACCGCTCGGGGCCGTACGCGATGCTGCGTCCCGTGGGCGGTGGCCGGGAGTGGCAGGCCGATCCGGCGGCGCTGCGGCCGGCCACCGACCAGGAGCGGCTGAGCGCCGGGGTCCGCGCGGCGAACGACCGTGCGCGGGCCGGCCTTCCGCAGACCGACGGTCCGTTCCTTGTGGCCGGTCATCCGTGCGGGCAGCAGGGAGAGGCGGGCCTCGCATGAGCGTGCCGCCGCCCTACTATCCGTATCCGTATCCGCTGCCGACCGAAGGCCCGACCTCGACGGAGGCCGTGGCGCGGGCGGCGCCTCCCCCGCCGGCCGCACACCCCCGCCGCCGGCGCCGACGGCCGCGCCTGCGGATCCCCTGGGTCCTCGTGGACGACGCCTTCTGGACCGGTGTGCTCACCGCGCTCAGCATCGCGGGACTGCTGGCGGTGATCGTCGCGACGACCTGACCGCCGTACGCGCACTACGCTGCCCGTATGGCGAAGAAGCTCGTGATCAAGGTGACCGCCGGGGCCGACGCCCCCGAGCGTTGTTCACAGGCGTTCACCGTGGCGGCGGTGGCCGTGGCCAGCGGGGTGGATGTGTCGCTGTGGCTGACCGGGGAGTCGGCGTGGTTCGCGCTGCCGGGGCGGGCCGCCGAGTTCGAGCTGCCGCACGCGGCCGCGCTGCCCGACCTGCTGGACTCGATCCTCGCGGGCGGGCGGCTCACCCTGTGCACGCAGTGCGCGGCCCGCCGGGACATCACGGAGAAGGACGTCATCGAGGGCGTACGGATCGCGGGCGCGCAGGTGTTCGTACAGGAGGCCTTGGCGGACGAGACGCAGGCGCTCGTCTACTGATCGGACCCGCTGCCTGTCACAGCTGGTCGACAATTTGGCGGGCGCACTACCCCGCGGGGTTAGTGTCACGCTCGACGGCCACTCGACCGTCGCCTAGACCGCCGCCCTGGGGGGACCCACCGCATGCGCGCCCTGCGAATACTTCTGATCACCGTCGTGATTCTCGGCGGGCTGTTCGTCGCCGCCGACCGTCTGGCGGTCCACTTCGCGGAGGGCGAGGTCGCGGAACGGCTGAAGACGCAGGAGGGGCTGACCACGACGCCGAGCGTGGACATCAAGGGGTTCCCGTTCCTGACCCAGGTCGCGGGCGGGGAGCTCGACAACGTCGAGGTCGGGATGGACAGTTACGACGCGGACACCGGCACCAGCGGCGGCAGCATCCGTATCGACGAGCTCAAGGCGGACATGAAGGGCGTCGCCTTCTCCGGCGACTACAGCTCCGCCACCGCGAACACCGCCACCGGCTCCGCGACCGTCACCTACGACCAGCTGCTGAAGGCCGCCAAGTCCGAGGAGACCCAGCTTCCGCTGGGCGTCACCGCCAAGGTGGTCGGGCTCTCCGACGGCGGCAGCGGGAAGATCAAGGTGGACATCGAGGTGAGCGCCCTGAAGGAGCCCGTCTCGGTGCTCGGCACGGTCTCCGTCGTCGACGGGGACACCGTCCGGGTGCGGGCCGACTCGATCCCGAGCTTCGGCAGCATCACGCTCGCCGACTCCGACGTCCGTTCGATCACCGACTTCGACCAGAAGATCGAGGGTCTGCCGGGCGGCATCAAGCTCGACAAGGTCGAGGCGGGTGCGAACGGTGTGGAGATCGCGGTGAAGGGTTCGGACGTCAAGCTGGCCGGGTAGGACGAGCCTCGGGCCGGACGCCCGTACGTCCGACAGGCGAGACGGTGACGTCCGTACCGTAGATGTGATGACGGCTACATCCGCCCGGGAACCGTGGGACCACGTCCCGGGCCCCTCTCTGGTCCCACATTCCGGACGATCGCATCTCAGCATGCGACACACCGGTGACATGCCGGTATGTCCGTCCCTACGATCGAGGTCATGAAGCGACAGGCGGATCTCACGAAGCGGCGGGCAGTAGACCTGTGCCGCGTCGCCGCCATGCTCTGTCGCCCCTTCTGAAGCGGACGGCATCGACCCCCGCATCCCCTTGCCCTGGTGTCTCGGCACTCTCAGGCATCCGTGCGCCCCGCGCACCCTTCCGCACGCCCCGCCGCAACTGCCCCGGAGGAGAAAGAGCATGAGCCGCAGCGACGTCCTGGTCGACGCCGACTGGGTCGAGGCCAACCTCGACAACGCCGACATCGCGATCGTGGAGGTGGACGAGGACACGTCCGCCTACGAGAAGAACCACATTCGCAATGCCATTCGGATCGACTGGACCAAGGACCTTCAGGACCCGGTCCGCCGTGACTTCATCGACCAGGAGGGCTTCGAGAAGCTCCTGTCGGCGAAGGGCATCGCCAACGACACGCTGGTGGTCCTCTACGGCGGCAACAACAACTGGTTCGCGTCCTACGCCTACTGGTACTTCAAGCTCTACGGCCACGAGAACGTCAAGCTTCTCGACGGCGGCCGCAAGAAGTGGGAGCTGGACGCCCGCGAGCTGGTCGAGGAGGTCCCGGTGCGGGCCGAGACGACCTACACGGCGAAGCCGCAGAACAAGGCCATCCGCGCCTTCCGCGACGACGTGGTGGCGGCCATCGGTTCGCAGAACCTGGTCGACGTCCGCTCGCCCGACGAGTTCAGCGGGAAGCTGCTCGCCCCCGCCCACCTGCCGCAGGAGCAGTCGCAGCGTCCGGGCCACGTCCCGTCGGCGCGCAACATCCCGTGGTCGAAGAACGCCAACGACGACGGCACCTTCAAGTCGGACGACGAGCTCAAGGAGCTCTACGCCGAGGAGCAGGTCGACCTCGCCAAGGACACCATCGCGTACTGCCGTATCGGTGAGCGCTCGGCCCTGACCTGGTTCGTGCTGCACGAGCTGCTCGGTGTCGAGAACGTCAAGAACTACGACGGCTCCTGGACCGAGTACGGCTCCCTGGTCGGCGTTCCGATCGAGCTCGGCGCCAACAAGTAAGCAATCCAAGTCCAACCCGACCGGCCTTCCTTCCGGTCAGACCCCTCTTTTGGAGAAGACATGTGTGGAGCGAAGGCCGGCGGCCCGGACGCCTCGACGATCAAGCCCGGTGAGACCACGATCCAGGGCCAGGTGACGCGTGACGGCGAGCCCGTGGTGGGCTACGTCCGCCTCCTGGACTCGACCGGCGAGTTCACGGCGGAGGTCCCGACCTCCGCGACGGGCCAGTTCCGCTTCTATGCGGCCGAGGGCACCTGGACCGTCCGCGCCCTGGTTCCGGGCGCCACGGCCGACCGTACGGTCGTCGCCCAGCAGGGCGGCCTCGCCGAGGTCGCGATCGCGGTCTGAGGCATCCAGCTCGACCGGAGGGCCGTACCCCTGCCTGGGGGTACGGCCCTCCGGCCTTGCCCGGCCTTACGCTGGACGTATGTTGGCGCGACGGCGGCATGTCTACTTCGCCATGATGGGCACCTGCATCGGGCTGTTCGTCCTGGCCTGGGGGGTCGTACGGCTCTGGTCGATGCCCGTCGCGGTGGGGATGTGCGTGGTGGCCATGGTGATCCCGCCGCTCGCCGCGATGGTGGCCAACCGGCGCGGGCCCGACGACCGGTGGTGGGACGACCCCTCCGGCGACCCGAAGTCCGACGAGTGGTGGGACGAGCTGGACGGGAAGAAGCGGCGGCAGTAGGAAGGCGCACATGTCTTCCTCCGCGAGGCTGTCCACCGTCGTCCTCGACACCCACGACGCGCACGAACTCGCCGCCTTCTACCAGCGCCTGCTCGGATACGTGGTGCGCGCCGAGGAACCGGACTGGGTCCTCACCGGGCCACCGCCCGGTACCGGGGGCACGTCCCTCGCCTTTCAGACCGAACCCGACTACGTCCCGCCCGTCTGGCCCACCCGGAAGCCCGGCGAGCAGCAGATGATGCTGCACCTGGACATCGAGGTGGACGGCGGCCCGGACGGCTTGGAGGCCGAGACCGCGCGGGCGGTCGCGGAAGGGGCACGCCTGGCGGACCACCAGCCCCAGGACGACGTACGGGTGCTCTACGACCCGTCCGGGCATCCCTTCTGCCTCTGGACCGAGACGCCCCGACAGACTCCCTGACCGGCCATCGCCCGGCCCAGCACGCACCGCCGGAAACGGAGCCGGAGCAGCGCACGCATCGCAGCACCCGCTCCAGGCAGGGCGCCCTAGCCGATCGCCCGGCCCAGCACGTACACCGCCGGAGCCGCCGCGGCCAGCGGCAGGGCCACGCCCGCCGTGAAGTGGACGAAGCGGGAGGGGTAGTCGTAGCTCGCGACCCGGTGGCCGATCAGCGCGCACACCGCGGCGCCCGCACCGAGGAGGGCGCCCTTGGCTCCGAGGCCCGTCATCCCGCCGACCGCGATGCCCGCGCCCGCCGCCGCGAGCAGCGAGACGACCACGGAGGCCGGGGTCGGCAGCGGCAGCGCGCGGGCCAGGACGGCGACGGCCACCGCGGCCGCGCCGACGGAGACCGCGTCCGGGTCGGCCGCGAGGTATCCGGTCGCGACGATCGCGAGTGCCGCCGAGGCGACGGTGGCCATCAGGCCGTACATCCGCTCGTCCGGGTCGGCGTGCGAGCGGAGCTGCAGCACCAGGCTGAGCAGGACCCAGACGCCGAGGGTGCCGAGGATCGCGGCGGGCCCGTTGGACCGGCCCGCCGCCAGCAGCGCCACGTCCGACACCAGCGCCCCGAGGAACGCCAGCGCGATGCCCTGCCGGGCCGGCCACATGCCGTTCAGCCGGAACCAGCCGGCCGCGGTGACGGCCTGGAGGAGGACGAGGGGCACGAGAAGGGCGTACGACCCGACGGCCGCCGTACCGGAGAGCAGCAGCCCGAGGAGCGCGGTGAGCCCGGCGGGCTGGATGCCGGGCTCGATGATCGGGGACCGGCCTTCGAGACGGGCGCGCTGGGCGTCGGTGATGCGGGAGTTACCGGCGACGGTGGCGGGGCCGTAGCCGGAGGGGGCGGATCCGGGGGCGGCGGCATGTTCTTGGGCGGCACCCGCACCCACCTGGGCGGACCCGTGACCTGCGGGTCCGGGAGCGGTCGGCGAGGAGCCGTGGCCGCCGGGGCCCGGAGTGGCCGGCGCGGAGCCGTAGGCGGTGGGTCCGGGAGCGGCCGGCGCGGAGCCGTAGGCGGCGGGTCCGGGAGCGGCCGACGCGGAGCCGTAGGCGGCGGGTCCGGGAGCGGCCGACGCAGGTCCATAGGCACCCTGACCTGGAGTTCCGGCCGCAGGGCCGTAGGGCGCGGGACCGGAAGGCGTCGGCGCGGAGCCGTAGGCGGACTGGCCGGAAGGCGTCGGCGTGGAGCCATAGGCGGACTGGCCGGACGGCGTCGGCGCGGAGCCGTACGCGGGGGGCCCCTGCCCGGGGGCGGCGGCAGCCGGCTGCTGTCCGGCGCCGTACCCCTGAGGCTCGCCCTCGTACCCCTGCTGCGGCAGGTACGCCGTCTCCGCGGGGTCCTGGACCGGCGTGTGTGCCTGGGTCTCCCAGGTCTGGCCCTGCCACTGCTGGATGTACTGCTGGGCGGCCTGCGGGTCCTCGTACCCCTGCTGGGCGTCGGCCGGCCAGCCCTGCTGCGGGTACTGGTCGTAACCCTCGTACGGCTGGTTCGTCATCGTCACCCTCCTGCGAACGGCGGGAGCACCTCGACCGTGCCGCCGTCGGCCAGCCGTACCGTCTCATGTCCGCGGGTGCCCACGGGGTCACCGTCGACGAGGAACGAGCATCGCCGCAGGACGCGCACCAGTTCACCGGGGTGGCGCTCGCGCGCCGCGTCCAGCGCCTCGGCGAGCGTGGCCGCGTCGAACGGCTCCTCGGCGAGACCGGCCGCGGACTTCGCGGCGGCCCAGTAGCGCACCGTGACCTTTGGCATCCGCTTCCTCAATCGATTCGGTGGTGTATGCCGTCAGGCTATCCGGCCGCTCCGACAGCCCAGTCCCCGATGCGGCCCAGCAGCTCGTCACCGGCCGCGTGCTCGGCGTGGCCCATGGGTTCGATCCACAGGTCGGCGTGGTCGCCGGCGGCTGCCGCGAGCATGCGCGGGTGGTCGAGGGGGAAGTAGCCGTCGCGGTCGCCGTGGACGATCAGGAGGGGGGTGGGCGCGATCCTCGGGACCGCCTCGACCGGGGAGAGGGGGACCGGGTCCCAGTCCCGGTGGTGGATGCGGGTGCGGAATCCGTAGCGGCCCACCAGACGGCCCTCGGGGCGGGTCACCAGCCAGTGGAGCCTTCGCATGGGGGCCGTACCGCGGTAGTACCAACGGGCCGGTGCACTGACCGAGACCACCGCGTCCGGGTGCGCCTCCTCGCGACCGTCGCGCGCCCGCCGGTACAGCGCCGCGTGCCGTAGCACCACCGAACCGCCCATGGAGAAGCCGACGGTCGCCACACGCGTGTGGCCGAGTTCGCGCGCCCACGCCACTGCCGCGGCAAGATCCAGCACCTCGCGGTCGCCGACCGTCGAGCGCCCGCCGGAGGCTCCGTGGCCGCGGAAGGAGAACGTGACCACGGCGCCGTACCGCGTGAACGCCTCCGCCACCCGGCGAACATGAGGACGATCCACATCGCCGGTGAAGCCGTGCGCGATCACGAACACCGGGGTACGGGAAGGTGACGCGGAAGCGTCGTATACAACGGCCGGCGGATCGTATACGGAATCGATCGTCACGCCATCGACAGTGCGCAGAAACGTCCGCATAGGTGCGGTTCTGCGCGTCTCAGAGTGCGGACGTGCGGTGGAACCCACCACACGACCTGCCGGATCGATGCTCATGTGGGCTATTCTCGTAGGAAGAGGACTCGGGCAACGCAGCCCCCGGGTCCTTTTGTGCTTTCGGATCCCCGGTATACGAAAGCTACGACCCTCGCGGGACCGAGGAGGAACCAGACGTATGAGTTCTCTGCTGCTCCTGACCAACGCCCTCCAGCCGTCGACGGAGGTGCTTCCGGCTCTCGGCCTGCTCCTGCACAACGTGCGTGTGGCCCCGGCGGAGGGCCCCGCGCTCGTCGACACTCCCGGTGCCGACGTCATCCTCATCGACGGCCGCCGTGACCTGCCCCAGGTGCGCAGCCTGTGCCAGCTGCTGCGCTCCACGGGTCCGGGCTGTCCGCTCATCCTGGTCGTGACCGAGGGCGGCCTCGCCGCCGTCACCGCCGACTGGGGCATCGACGACGTCCTTCTCGACACGGCGGGCCCGGCGGAGGTCGAGGCGCGGCTGCGCCTGGCCATGGGCCGTCAGCAGATCGTCAACGACGACTCCCCCATGGAGATCCGCAACGGCGACCTGTCGGTCGACGAGGCGACCTACAGCGCCAAGCTCAAGGGGCGGGTCCTCGACCTCACCTTCAAGGAGTTCGAGCTCCTCAAGTACCTCGCCCAGCACCCGGGCCGCGTCTTCACGCGCGCGCAGCTGCTGCAGGAGGTCTGGGGCTACGACTACTTCGGCGGCACCCGGACGGTCGACGTCCACGTACGACGGCTGCGCGCGAAGCTCGGACCCGAGCACGAGTCGCTGATCGGGACCGTCCGGAACGTCGGTTATCGATTTGTTACGCCCGAGAAGGGCGGCGTCGGCGCGGGCGACGACGCCAAGGCCAAGAGCGCCCCGTCCGGCGCTTCCGGCCAGGCAAACACGGAGGATGCGGACGACAGTGCCGCCCTGGACGCCTCCGAGGTACGGGCCGAGGCATGACGGGTTCTCCGCCTGGGCATGGCTCCCGCACCGGCGTACCTCCCGGTAGCCGTCCGCGGGGCCACAGGGCCTCCTTCACGCCCTGCCCAGAGCGGGTCCATCCGCGTAGACTCCGCGCGTGGCCAAGGTAACCAGGGATGACGTGGCGCGGCTGGCGGGGACGTCCACCGCCGTAGTGAGCTATGTCATCAACAACGGACCCCGGCCGGTCGCCCCGGCCACGCGCGAGCGTGTCCTCGCCGCGATCAAGGAGCTGGGCTACCGGCCCGACCGGGTCGCCCAGGCGATGGCGTCCCGGCGCACGGATCTCATAGGCCTGATCGTGCCGGACGCGCGCCAGCCGTTCTTCGCGGAGATGGCGCACGCGGTCGAACAGGCCGCGTCCGAGCGCGGAAAGATGGTGCTCGTCGGGAACTCCGACTACATCGGCGAGCGCGAGGTCCACTATCTGCGGGCGTTCCTGGGAATGCGGGTGTCCGGGCTGATCCTGGTCTCCCACGCCCTCAACGACAACGCCGCCGCCGAGATCGACGCGTGGGACGCCCGGGTCGTGCTGCTGCACGAGCGGCCGGAGGCGATCGACGACGTCGCCGTCGTCCTCGACGACCTCACCGGCGCGAAGACCGCCGTGGAACACCTGCTGGGGCACGGCTACCCCTACGTCGCCTGTATGGGCGGCACCGCCGACACCCCCTCGGTCGGCGACCCGGTCTCCGACCACGTCGAGGGCTGGCGGCGGGCCATGGACGAGGCCGGGCTCCCCACCGAGGGACGGCTCTTCGAGGCGCCGTACAACCGCTACGACGCGTATCAGGTGGCGCTCGGGGTGCTCTCCGGGCCCGATCGCCCGCCCGCCATCTTCTGCTCCACCGACGACCAGGCGATCGGCCTGCTGCGGGCCGCGCGTGAACTGCGTATCGACGTGCCGGGGGAACTGGCCGTCATCGGCTTCGACGACATCAAGGAAGCGGCGCTCGCGGATCCGCCGATGACGACCATCGCGTCGGACCGCTCGGCGATGGCCCGGGCCGCGGTGGACCTGGTGCTGGACGACGGGCTGCGGGTGGCCGGGTCCCGCCGGGAGCGGCTGAAGGTGTTCCCGTCGAAGCTGGTGGTGCGGCGGTCGTGCGGGTGCGAGTGACTTCCTTGCGCGTGAGTTCCTTGCGCGTGAGTTCCTGAAGACCGTCTGAGAGCGTCCGGCCGGAGGCCAGCGGCGGCTTTATATCGGGCATACGAGGTTCTGGCGGGCTTCTCAGGGAGCACTCAGGGAGCTCTCATGGTGGCGCGACAAGCTTTTTGACATGACCGAGAGCTTCCGCCGCGACGGCGAGTACGAGCAGTACGAGAACCCCCACCAGGGCGCCCAGCAGCACGCTTCCTCGCCCGTGAACCCGGAGTGGCCGCCTCCGCCGGTCCAGCCGCCCGCGCAGCCCGCCGCGACGGTTCAGCAGCCGGTCGTCGAGCCCACCACCGTGTGGCCGGGGCAGCAGGCCCAGCCCCAGCCCCAGCCCGCGGCCTTCGCCTCCGACGGTGACGGCAGCGGCGGCGGAACCGCTCTCCTCACCGCTCCCCCCGCCGAGCCCGCGGCCCCCGCGCCGAAGAAGCGCACCCGAGGCCCCCTCGCCCTTCTCGCCGCCGTCGCGATCGTCGCCGCGGCCATAGGAGGCGGCACCGCCTACGGCATCCAGGAGCTGACCGGCAACGACACGGTCACCTCCAGCAGCACCAGCACCAGCGTGGTGCCGTCCTCCGCCAAGGGCACGGTCGCCGGGGTGGCCAAGGCGGTCAGCCCGAGCATCGTCGAGATCAACGCCACCTCGAACGCCGGTGAGTCCACCGGTTCCGGCGTGATCATCACCAGCGACGGCGAGATCATCACCAACAACCACGTCATCTCCGGCGCCACCTCCATCAAGGTGAGCACCAGCGACGGCAAGTCCTACACCGCGAAGGTCGTCGGCACCGACAGCAAGAAGGACCTGGCCCTGATCAAGCTGGAGAACGCCTCCGGCCTGACCGTGGCCACCTTCGGCAACTCCGACGGCGTGCAGGTCGGCGACGAGGTCGTGGCGATCGGCTCCCCCGAGGGCCTGACCGGCACCGTCACCAGCGGCATCGTCTCGGCCCTGAACCGGGACGTGACCGTCTCGACGGACGAGAGCCAGAGCCAGGGGCAGAGCCAGGGCCAGGGCGGCGGCAGCGGCCAGTGGCCGTTCGAGTTCGGCGGCCAGCAGTTCAACGGCGACACCGGCTCCTCGACGACGACGTACAAGGCGATCCAGACCGACGCCTCGCTCAACCCGGGCAACTCCGGCGGCGCGCTGATCGACATGAACGGCAACATCATCGGCATCAACTCGGCGATGTACTCGGCCAGTTCGGACTCGTCGACGGCCGGCAGCGCGGGCCTCGGCTTCTCCATCCCGATCAACACCGTCAAGTCCGACCTGGCCACGCTGCGGGCCGGCGGCGCCGACAGCTGAAGCAGTCCTCCGAACCAGTAGGGAGTACGTCATGATCAAGCAGGTTTCGCACACGGTGGCCGGCACCGACGCGGCCGGGTTCGCCCTGGCTCTTGAGGTGGCGTACGAACTGCACCCGCCGATGACGCGGGCGCCCGAGGTGGCGTCCGTGACAGTGGCCCGGCGGGGTGTGACCGCGGGGGCCCGCAGCCGCCGCCGTAGCACCGTACGCGGCTGAACCCCCGCTCTTAACGCGCCGGCCGGGAACCATGCGAGGCTGAAAGCGTTCACTACCTTCAGCCCCCTGTTGTCCCACCGCACCCGAGGAATCCCAAGCCATGAGCCCCGCCGAAGGCGACCGTGACCCCCAGCGCATCCTGATCGTCGACGACGAGCCGGCGGTGCGCGAAGCCCTCCAGCGCAGCCTCGCCTTCGAGGGCTACGACACGGAGGTGGCCGTGGACGGCGCGGACGCGCTCGACAAGGCGACCGCGTACCAGCCCGACCTGGTCGTCCTCGACATCCAGATGCCCCGTATGGACGGCCTGACCGCCGCCCGGCGCATCCGCGGCGCGGGCGACACCACGCCCATCCTGATGCTGACGGCCCGCGACACGGTCGGCGACCGGGTCACCGGGCTCGACGCGGGCGCCGACGACTATCTGGTCAAGCCGTTCGAGCTGGACGAGTTGTTCGCCCGGGTCCGTGCGCTGCTGCGGCGCAGCTCGTACGCGGCGGCGGCCGGTGCGGGGTCCGTGGAGGACGACGAGGCGCTCACCTTCGCGGACCTCCGGATGGATCTCGCGACGCGCGAGGTCACCCGGGCGGGGCGGCCGGTGGAGCTGACCCGTACCGAGTTCACCCTGCTTGAGATGTTCATGGCCCACCCGCGGCAGGTGCTGACGAGGGAGCAGATCCTGAAGGCGGTGTGGGGCTTCGACTTCGAGCCGTCCTCCAACTCCCTGGACGTGTACGTGATGTACCTGCGCCGCAAGACGGAGGCCGGGGGCGAGCCGCGGCTCGTCCACACCGTCCGGGGCGTGGGGTATGTCCTGAGGCAGGGCGGCGCGGAGTGAACAGGGTGGTACGGCGGTACCGGTCGCTGCCGATCCGGTCCCGGCTGGCGCTGCTCGTGGCGGCGGCGGTGGCGTTCGCGGTGGCGGCGGTTTCGGTGACGTGTTGGTTCATCGTGCAGGGGAAGTTGTACGACCAGGTCGACAGCGAGCTTCAGAAGGGCGCCCAGCGTCCTGTGAACACCGCCCAGGCGGAAGCACTCCTCAGAGTGTGCCCGCAGGAGGCGACGGAGCCCACGGAGTCGAACTTCGGCGACCTCCGGGGGAGAGACAACAACTACACCCAGCTCGTCAAGGCGAACGGCAAGGCCTGCGTCTCGTCCGACTCCGCCGGTGCGGTTAAGACCACTTCCAGCGACAAGGACGTCATCAAGCGCGCCGCGACCGGCAAGGGTGTCTTCCGCAACGGCACGGACTCCGACGGGAACGATGTCCGCGTGCTGACCATCCCCTTGGTGGTCAGTCAGGGTCTGGGCTCCACGCCCCAGCTGTACCCCGACACCGCTCTGCTCATGGCAGTCCCCCTCAAGAACACTGAGAAGACCCTCAACGACCTGGCCCTGATCCTGCTGTTGGTCTCCGGCGTCGGAGTGTTCGGCGCCGGTGCCGCAGGTCTCGCCGTCGCCCGAGCCGGCCTCCGTCCCGTCGACAAGCTCACCGAAGCCGTCGAACACGTGGCCCGTACCGAGGACTTGAGCATCCGCATCCCCGTGGAGGAGGCCGCCGAGGACGAAGTCGCCCGGCTCTCCCGGTCCTTCAACTCGATGACGACCTCCCTCGCCAACTCCCGCGAGCTCCAGCAGCAGCTGATCGCCGACGCCGGTCACGAGCTCCGCACCCCCCTCACCTCCCTCCGCACCAACATCGAGCTCCTCACCCGCAGCGAGGAGACCGGCCGTCCCATCCCCGAGGCCGACCGCAAGGCACTGCTCGCCTCCGTGAAGGCGCAGATGACCGAACTGGCCGCCCTCATAGGCGACTTGCAGGAGCTGTCGAGGTCCGAGGGCCAGCGCGGTGAACGCGTGCAGGTGGTGTCCCTGGAAGACACCGTCGAGGCGGCCCTGCACAGGGCACGTCTGCGCGGACCGGAGCTGACCATCAACGCCTCGCTGGAGCCCTGGTACACGCGAGCCGAACCGGCCGCCCTGGAGCGTGCGGTGGTCAACATCCTCGACAACGCGGTGAAGTTCAGCCCCGAGGGCAGCACCATCGACGTCCAGCTCAGCGACGGCGTCCTGACCGTCCGCGACCACGGGCCCGGCATCCCCGCCGAGGAACTCCCCCACGTCTTCGACCGCTTCTGGCGCTCCCCCAGCGCCCGCGCCCTGCCCGGCTCCGGCCTCGGCCTGTCCATCGTCGCCCGCACGGTCCAGCAGTCCGGCGGCGAGGTCAACCTCGGTCACGCCGAAGGCGGCGGCACGATCGTGACCGTACGACTGCCGGGGGCGCCGACTCCGCCACCGGAGAGCCCGGCCCCGTAAGCGGTCATCCGTACGTCGACTCGGGGCGTCGATCCCGGGAACACCGACGTCATGCTGCACCGGCTGTGCGGTCAGGAGACCAGCCTGACCGGGGTCCATGGCGCCTGCGGGACGTGTTCGGGCTGTGGAAGCCCGCTGGGCCGTGGGCACCGTTCCGCGGAAGTCGATCTACTCGTACGGCTACTACATCGACGGGGTCTCCGACAGGCTCCTGCCCGACGGCCGGCCGGGCGGCCGCGAGGACCAGTGGCAGGAGGACCTCGACCCGAAGACCTGTGCGAAGTAGGCGCGTTCTGACGGCAACCTTCCGGGCGGGGGCGGCGACTGCACTGCGGTCCCTAGCCCCGCACGGAACGGATGCCCCCATGGCCCAGCATCGTCGACGCCGAACCACCGCTCTCGCCCTCGGTGTTCCGATCGCCCTGACGGCCGCAGGAGGTCTGGCCTACGGCCTGCTTCCGGGCGGTCAGCCCAAGGCGTCCGCAGCGAGCACCGCCGTACCCGCCTGGGCCACCGCCACCGCGGACGGTTTCGCCTCCGTCAACGCGCTCGGCCAGAACGGGACTTACGGCGGCCGGGACGGTCAGATCGTCACCGTGAAGACGCTCGCCGACCTGGAGAAGTACGCGACGGCCGCCGAGCCGTACGTCATCGTCGTCGCCGCCACCATCAACATGGATCCCGTCGGGAAAGAGATCAAGGTCCAGTCGAACAAGACCATCGTCGGGTCCGGGACCTCCGGGCAGATCGTCGGCGGTGGGTTCTTCCTCGGGGCCGGCGTCCACAACGTCATCATCCGGAATCTGACCATTCGCGATGCTTACCAAGGCGTCTGGAACGACAAGGAGCACGACTTCGACGCCATCCAGATGGATGGGGCACATCATGTCTGGATCGACCACAACGACCTTCGGCACATGGCCGACGGGCTCATCGACGTCCGCAAGGACAGCACGTACGTGACGGTCTCCTGGAACAAGCTCAGCCAGGACAACAAGGCCTTCGGCATCGGCTGGACGGAGAACGTCGTCACCGACATCACCATCCACCACAACTGGATCCGCGAGACCGAGCAGCGGAATCCGTCGACGGACAACGCGGCCCACGCGCACCTCTACAACAACTTCCTGGAGGACGTGGCCGGGACGGACATCAACTCCTCCTACGGCAACTACTCGCGCGGCGCGACGAAGATGGTCCTGGAGAACTCCTACTTCCAGGGCATCACGAACCCCGTCATCAAGGACAGCACCGCGACCATCGTCCAGAAGGGCAACACGTTCGTCGGCACGAGCGGGCGCAACGAGAGCGGGGGTACGGCCTTCGATCCGAAGACGTACTACGCGT
Organism: Streptomyces sp. NPDC019531; assembly: GCF_044903305.1. NCBI lineage: Bacteria > Bacillati > Actinomycetota > Actinomycetes > Kitasatosporales > Streptomycetaceae > Streptomyces > Streptomyces sp. NPDC019531. Next base: position 312,387 of record NZ_JBJDQL010000004.1, read on the forward strand.
ACACACTCGACGCCACCGCCAATGTGCCCTCGCTCCTCAAGTCCGGTGCGGGGCCCCGTAGTTCCATCGGTACGACCGCCGCCACCACCAAAGCGGCGGCCACCACCCTCACCGTCGCCAAGGACGGCAGCGGGCAGTACTCGACCGTGCAGGCCGCGGTGAACGCCGTACCGGCGAACAACGCCTCCCGGGTGGTGATCCAGGTCAAGCCGGGGACGTACCGCGAGCTGGTCAAGGTCCCCTCCAACAAGCCGCACGTCACCATCCAGGGCACGGGCACCAGCCGTAAGGACACGGTGATCGTCTACAACAACGCGTCGGGGACGCAGAAGCCGGACGGATCGGGGACGTACGGCACCGGCGGCAGCGCCACCGTCGCCGTGGACGCCGACGACTTCCAGGCGCGCAACCTGACCATCTCCAACGACTTCGACGAGGCCGCCCACACGGACATCGCCCAGCAGGCCGTCGCCCTGCGCACCAGCGCCGACAAGGTGTTCCTCGACGGCGTCATCGTCAGCGGCGACCAGGACACGCTGCTCGTGGACACCGCGGCCAAGGAGAAGCTGGGCCGGGTCTACATGACCAACTCCTACGTCGTCGGCAACGTCGACTTCATCTTCGGGCGGGCGACCGCGGTGATCGACAAGTCCGTCATCACGTTGAAGAAGCGCTATGACGGCACCTCGGCGGGATTCGTCACCGCGCCCAGCACGGCCGCGGACCGCAAGGGCTTCCTGATCGCCAACTCCACCGTCAACGGTGACGTCTCCGCCGCGAGCTTCTACCTCGGCCGCCCCTGGCACGCCGGCGGCGACGCGACGCTCGACCCGCAGACCACGGTCCGCAACACGTCGTTGAGCGCCGCGATCAAGTCCACGCCGTGGACCGACATGAGCGGCTACTCCTGGAAGGACGACCGGTTCGCGGAGTACAAGAACACCGGCGCGGGCTCGGGTGCCGCCTCGACGAACCGGCCGCAGCTGACGGATGCGCAGGCCGCGGGACAGGAGGTCGCCGACTGGCTGGGCGACTGGACGCCGACCGCGTCCTGATCTGCCGGCGCGGATCCTGAGGGCGGCGGAGCCGTTCTGACCGGGCCGGTGGGGCCGGTGGGGCCGGTCAGGCAGCGGCAGGCGTCGGCCCCCAGCTCAGCCACATCCCGCTGCCAGGTCCACCACAGCGCTCCACTCCAGTGTTGGCGGGATGGCGGAGAAGATTCTGCTGGCCGACGACGACGAGGACGTTCGGGAGGGTCTCGGCCGGCTGCTCAGATTCGAGGGGTACGAGACCGTGCTCGCCGGGGACGGCCGGACCGCTCTGGACCTCGCGGGTGTCACCGACACGGGCGGGGGCGGTGCCCCCGATCTCGTGCTGATGGACGTCTCCATGCCCGGCCTCGACGGCCTGGCCGCGACCCGCAGGATCCGCGCCTCCGGCTCCACGGTCCCCATCCTGATGATCACGGGCCGGGACGCGGTGGGCGACCGTATCGTCGCCCTGGACAACGGCGCCGACGGTTACCTGATGAAACCGTTCGCCCCGGAGGAACTACTCGCCCGGGTCCGCGCGCTGCTGCGCCGCACCGCCCGCCGGCCTGCCCCGGCCGCCGCTCCGCGGAACCGGCTGACCTTCGACGACGTCACCGTCGACCTCCGCACCCGCACGGTCACCCGTGGCGGCTGCCCCCTCGACCTCACCAGGACCGAGTTCGCCCTCCTCGTCCATCTGATGCGCCACCCCGGCAAGGTCCTCAGCCGCAACCAGCTCCTCAAGGAGGTCTGGGGCTTCGACTTCGAACCGTCCTCCAACACGCTCGACGTGTACGTGATGTACGTCCGCCGGAAACTGGAGAGCCGCGGCGAACGCCGGATCGTCCAGACGGTTCGGGGCATGGGCTACAGCCTGCGCATCGGGTGAGCCTCGCTCGAACGGGTGAACAGGGGTTGTTCTCGCTGGTCAGCCGTGCAGCCCTGCCTACGGTGATCGCGTTGCTTGTGCCCCGCGCACACCCAGCCCACACTTGATGAGGAGGTGCTCCCTTGACCGCTCTCGCGCATGAGAGGCCTAAGACCATGTCCGAGGCTCAGCCCGAATCCTTGAACGGACCCGACCTGGACGAGGTCCTGTGGCAGGCATGGAAGGCCATGGAACTCCCCGAGGGCTACCGCGCTGAGATCATCGAGGGAGCCATCGAGGTGTCGCCGACCGGTCGTTTTGCCCATGCCCAGATTGTCAATCGTCTCCGGGACGCCCTTGCGATCCATCTGAAGGACAGCGAGCACGGCGCCTGGAACGACACCAACCTGATCCACTCGCGCAAGGCATGGATTCCGGACGGGTTCGTGGCTCCTCGCGACACAGAACTGATCGAGGATGAGGAGGGCCTCGGTATCAAGGCCTCCGCAGTGGCAGTCGTCGTCGAAGTCGTCTCCCCCGGCAAGCGCAACCAGGACCGCGACCGTGTCAAGAAGCGCCGCGAGTACGCCCGCGCCGGCATCCCGGTCTACGTCCTCATCGACGACCACGACGGTCAGGGCGCCGTCACCCTCTTCACCGGCCCCCGTCCCGAAAAGGCCGACTGGGAGGACATCCACCGTGTCCCCTACGGCACCGAGGTCACGATCCCCGAAGGCCCCGCCAAGGGCTTCGTGATCGGTGGGGGGATCACGGGGCCCAAGCGGGGCTGAGGGGGCCGGGTTCGATCAGCGACGCAGGATCATCGTGTCGTCCGGCAGCTTCCGCAGGATCATCGTGTCCTCCGGGAGCGGGCCGAGGAGGCGGGCGTAGGAGCCCCGGCGGGCCACCAGTTCGGCGTGCGTTCCCGCCTCCACCAACCGGCCGTTGTCGACCACCAGGATCCGGTCCGCGTCCGGGGCCAGGCTCAGATCGTGGGTGATCATGATGGTCGTACGGCCGGACATCAGACGGCGCAGGGGCTGGACCACCTGACGGGCGGCCACCGAGTCGAGACCCGCGGTCGGTTCGTCGAGGATCAGGACGGGCGCGGCACGGAGCATCGCGCGGGCGATGGTGATCCGCTTGAGCTGGCCGCCGGACAGGGCCGCCGTGCCGGGGGCGATCTCGGTGTCGTAACCCTCGGGCAGGGCGGTGATGAAGTCGTGGGCCGCGGCCGCGCGGGCCGCCTGCTCGATCTCCTCGTCGCTCGCGCCCGGCCGGCCCGTCTCGATGTTCTCGCGGATCGTGCCGTTGAGGATCAGCGTCTCCTGCGGGAGCAACGCGATCTGCTCGCGCAGGAACTCCAGGTTCATGTGCGTGAGCGGGACGCCGTCCAGGGTGATCACGCCCGCTGCGGGGTCGTAGAAGCGGGTCAGGAGCTTGGACAGGGTGGACTTGCCGGCACCGCTCGGGCCCGTGATGATCACCAGCTCGCCGGGCGCTGCCGCGAAGGACACGTCCGTGAGGGAGTCGCGGTGCGCGGTCGGGTAGCGGAAGCCCACGCCGTGGAAGCCGACCCAGCCGCGGACCGGCCAGGCGGGGACGGGTTCGGCCGGGTCGCCGACCGACGGTTTCGCGTCCAGGATCTCGTTCAGGCGCTGGGCGCCCGCGGTGGCCGCCGTGAGGGTCAGGCCGAGCTGGCCGAGGTTGCGGACCGGCGGGTACAGATAGCCGATGAAGGCGGCGAAGGCGAGGAGCTGACCGAGGGTCATACGGTCTGCCGAGATCTCCCAGACGCCCAGGCCGATCACGGAGAGCACGCAGAGCGTCTCGACGACCTCGACGAACTGCTCGTACATCTCGCTCAACCGTGCTCCGCGCACCGACGCCTTCATCCAGGCGCGGGCCTCGCGGTCGAGGCGCTTCTCCTCGTCGCGGCGGCGGTTGTACGCCTGGGTCAGCACGACGTTGCCGAGCGACTCCTCCACCACCGAGGTGATCGCGCCGTCCGCGACCCGCTCGTCCTGCGAGGCCTCCTTGATACGGCCGGAGAAGCGGCGGGCGGCGAACAGGAACAGGGGCGCGAGGACGAAGGTGGCAAGGGCCAGGTCCCAGCGCAGGTACAGGGCGGCCGCCGAGTAGAAGACGGCCGAGAAGGCGGCGGCGACGGTGCCGACGACACCGGACACGACCATCTGCTCGATGGCCTCGACGTCACCGGTGAGGCGTTCGACCAGGTCGCCCTGGCGGTGCTTCTGGAAGAAGTGCGGGGGCAGGTCCTGGATGTGCCGGAAGACCTTCGCGCGCAGTCTGAGGACGAATCTCTCGGCGGTCCAGGTCGCGAGCGAGTTGCCGAAGTAGCCGACGAGCGCGCCGAGTGCGGCCACGCCCAGCCAGGCGCCGGCCGGGCCCCAGAAGGCGGAGAGCGAACCGGCCTTCAGGGCGGTGTCGGTGAGCTCCGCGAACAGCAGGATCGCGGCGGTCTCGGCGAGCGCGGACACCACCACGCACGCGACGATCGCCGCCAGCCACTTGCGGTCGCCGCGGGTCAGCGGCCAGAAACGGCGGAAGGCCTCGCGGACTTCCCTCATGACGACTCCCTTTCGGTACGGCGGTCGCGGTGGACGTGGCGGTCACGGCGGTCGCGGGTCGGCGGACAGGGCCGAGGCGGGGCCCCCGGCGCGAGACGCGCTCGCTAACCGGTGGCCCCGCCTCGTGGCGTTGTGCCTCAGCCCTTGTGGGCGATCGGGCGGCGCTTCGGGGCGGCCTTCTTCGCGGGCTTCTTCTTCGGCGCCGGGGCGGGCTTGCGGGTCTTCTTCACCGGGGCGATCTTGTGGAAGCTCATGTCTGAATCCCTCACTGTCCTGGTTCTGCAACAGTCTCTCTACCGATCTGCTGCAACTGCCTATGAATGAATTTGATTTACTTCAGTGAATTCTGTGTCAGCCCTTGTGGGCGATCGGGCGGCGCTTCGGAGCGGGCTTCTTCGCGGGCTTCTTCTTCGGCGCCGGGGCGGGCTTGGCGGCCTTCTTGACGGGGACGATCTTGTGGAAGCTCATGGTCATGTCCTTCTTTCGGAGGGTCTTCGGAGGGTCTTCGGAGGGTTTTAGCCGGTGCTTACTTCTGGCCGACCGGGCGACGCTTCGGCGTGTGCTTCTTCGGCTGGGCCTTCTTGGGGGCCGGGGCGGGCTTGCGGGTCTTCTTCACCGGGGCGATCTTGTGGAAGCTCATCATGCTCTCCTTTGCGTTTGCGTCGTTCGCTTTCGACATGGAAAACACTACGGCATTTCCGCCGCCGAAAAGGCCGATCCGCCTTAGACCTCAATAAGATTGGATGTGCAGCGCCTGAGAATCAAAAGTTTCTGCTGCCACTCGGAACCAATGCCGGGCTGACACAGAACTTAAGGGCGGACATCTACGGACCTTCTACAGCCTTCTACGGCCTTCTGCGGCCTTCTGCGGCCTTCTACGGACCTTCTACGGCCCGACCGCCAGCCCCGAGCCCTCGACCCGCACTCTGATGCCGTCCCTCTCCACCCGTACGTCCCGCAGGCGCAGATCGCCGCTCGGCGGTTCGGGCAGCTGGAAGCCGAGGGAGAGCCGGTCGGCCAGGACCGGGCGGGTCAGCCGGGAGAGCGCGTCGAGGAGCGCCGGGTCCAGGCCCAGCCGGTCCAGGAGCTCCGGGTGGGCCAGGGCGAGGTCGAGGAGGTTGAGGCGCATGGCCTGCCGTACGAACTCCGGGCGGCCGGTCAGGCGGGCCAGCGCGGTGTCGGAGCGCTGGGCCTCGCGCACGGTGGAGCCGGGCACACCCAGCGCGCGCACCACGGACGGCACCGCCAGCACGGCACGGGCCTTGCGCGTCTCACGGGAAAGGGCGTCGGCGGACTGTCGGGTCAGATGCAGGCCCTCCGAGGCACGGCTGCCCGGCCGGTAGGTCGCCAGGTCCCCGATGTCCAGGCGCATCCCGCCGATCCGGGTGTCGACCCCCCGCTCCCCGTCCCGCGCCACCCGCACATCGGCACGCAGCCGCAGATCGTGCCCGGCGACCGGCAGGGTGCCGCGCACCGCGACCCGGCCGGGGCCGGCTCCCGTGAACGTCACCTGGGAAGCGCCGAGTTCACGGTTCATGTCGGCGAAGGAGAGCAGGGCATCACCGTTCAGCCGAGGAACGCGCGCCCCGCGCACGGACGTCGGTCCGTCGCCGTCGAGCCGTATGTCATGGGCCGTCGCCGACACCGCGGCCAGCGTGACCCGGTCGGCCGCCACGTCCGGGACGGTCACCTTCACCGAGTCCAGGCGCCGGTCCACGAGTTGGGGCAGGAAGGGGAAGCCGTCGATCTCCACCTCGGGCGCCGCGGTCAGCCGTAGCCGCTGCTTGAGGGTGTCCGCGGCCTGGTGCTCGGCGTAGAGGACGGCCCAGCGGTCGGCGAGGGTGAGGAAGGCGGCGAGCACGGCCAGGGTGACGGCCGCCTTCAGTGCGAAACGGCCCCGCCGAGGCCGCCGTTGAGCTCGGCGGTGGTTCGGCGGGGCCGGTGGTTCAGGTTCTGCCTGGTAGTTCGGGTAGGGATGCGTCGAGAGGTGATGGGGGGAACGCATCGATCCATCCGATCATGCGTGGGCCCCCCACCCGCAACCTCTGCCCGGGGTATGCGACTCAGCTCACGATCGTGATCCGGTTCGCCACCGGCGGCGCGATCGGGCCGCTCGCCGACGAGTTGGCCGTCAGGTACTCCACGAGAGCGGCGAGGTCGTCGCCGCCGACGAGGTCGTCGGTGCCCTGGCCCAGCGTGGTGAAGCCGTCGCCGCCGCCCGCGAGGAAGCTGTTGGTGGCGATGCGGTAGGTGGCCGCCGGGTCGACGGCCGTGCCGTTCAGCTTCACGGAGTCGACGACGATCCGCTCCGCGCCGGTCTTCGTCAGGTCCAGCGTGTAGGTGAGGTTCGCCGACGGCAGCAGGACCTTCGGCGAGGCCGCGTTCGTCCCGCTCACCTGCTCCTGGAGCACCTTGATCAGCTGGGCCCCGGTGAAGTCCTGGAGGTTCACGGTGTTGGAGAAGGGCTGCACGGTGAAGCCCTCGGCGTACGTCACCACGCCGTCGCCTTCGGTCCCCTTGGCCGCGTAGGTCAGGCCGGCCCGGACCCCGCCCGGGTTCATCAGCGCGAGGTCGGTCTCGGGGTCGAGCTCCTTGCCGTACGCGAGTTGGGCGTCGGCGATCAGGTCGCCCATCGGGGACTCGGTGCCGGTGCTCGGGACGTCGGCCGAGATGTAGCCGATCGCGCGGTTGCCGATGGGCGCCGCGAGGGTGTTCCACCTGGTGACCAGCTCGGTCATGTCGGGCGCCTTGGCGACGGTCCGGGTGACCACGTGGTTCGCCGACTCCACGGAAGTACGGGCGATGTCGCCGGTGAAGCGGTCGTACGTCAGCGTCGTGTCCGTGTAGAGCCGGCCGAAGGACGCGGCCGAGGTGACCATGCGGGGGTTGCCCGCCGGGTCGTCGATCGTGCACACATAGGCCGCGTGGGTGTGGCCGGTGACCAGCGCGTCCACGGACGGCGAGATGTTCTTCGCGATGTCGACGATCGGGCCGGAGATACCGTCGCCCGCGCCGGGCGCGTCACAGTCGTAGTTGTACGAGGCCGAAGCGGGCGCCCCGCCTTCGTGGATGAGGGCCACGATCGACTTCACGCCCTGCTTCTGGAGCACGCGGGCGTACTTGTTGATCGTCTCGACCTCGTCCTTGAACTTCAGACCTTTGACGCCCTCGGCGGAGACCACACCCGGGGTGTCCTCCAGGGTGACGCCGATGAAGCCGACCTTGACGTCCTTCTTCTTCCACACCCAGTACGGCTTGAGGATCGGCTTGCCGGTCTTCTCGTCCAGCACGTTGGCCGCGAGGTAGGGGAAGTCGGCGCCCTTGAACTTCTTGTCCGAGTAGCAGCCGGCGGTCGGGTGACAGCCGCCGTTCTGAAGCCGTGCGAGCTCGACAGCGCCCTCGTCGAACTCGTGGTTGCCGACGCTCGTGACGTCCAGGTCGAGCTTGTTCAGCGCCTCGATGGTGGGCTCGTCGTGGAAGAGACCCGAGATGAGCGGAGACGCGCCCACCATGTCGCCACCGGCTGCGGTGACGGAGTACGCGTTGCCCTTACGGGCCTCGCGCAGGTGCGTGGCGAGGTACTCGACGCCCCCCGCGTCGATGGTCTTCGTCGTCCCGTCGGCCTGGAGCTCGGTGACCCGGCCGGAGGAGCCTGACGGGGGCTCCAGGTTGCCGTGCAGGTCGTTGAAGGACAGGAGTTGGACGTCCTGGTAGCGGCTGGGCAGCGGCTTGCCGTGCTTGCTGTCATACGCTCCGGCCGGCAGCGCGGCGGCGAGGGCTCCGACGGTGGCGAGACCGGCGGCCGCGGCGACCAGACGGTACGTACGACGTCTGCGACGGCCGGCGTCCGACTGGTGCCGCTGGGAAATGGCTGGCATACGCCCCCCTGTGTTCCGGATGTGAGAGTGGCCCCGTTCCCGGCGCAGCCTAGGGTCAACGCGCGTAGCGCGACAGGGGTTTCCTGGTTACATCCTGGTTGCTTCTTTGCCGCCGCTTTGCCCGGACCTCCCCTTACCCTCGTAGCCATGACCAGCGACGACATCGCACGCCCCGGTATCTCCCGCTCCATCGAGACCCTTTCGGCGCTCTCCCCGCAGCAGACCGAGGTCGTCCTCGGGCTCCTCGCCGAGGCCGCGCAGGCAGACGGCCAGCAAGCGGTGTCCGAACAGGGCCGGTTGCAGCTGCGGGGCGGCGCCCGTGAAGGCGTGTCCCATCTGCTCCTGAGTGTCGGTGACGAACTGGTCGGCTACGCCCAGTTGGAGGACACCGACCTGGTGGAGGCGCCGGCGGCGGAGCTGGTCATCCACCCGGCCCAGCGCGGCCGCGGCCACGGCCGTGCCCTGGGTTCGGCCCTGCTCGCCGCCTCCGGCAAGCGGCTGCGGGTGTGGGCCCACGGCGGCCACAGCGCCGCCCGCCATCTCGCCCAGGTCCTGGGCCTGACCCTCTTCCGTGAGCTACGGCAGATGCGGCGCCCTTTGACCGGCCTGGAGCTGCCCGACCCGGTGCTGCCGGAGGGCGTGACGGTACGGACCTTCGTCCCCGGCGAGGACGACACGGCCTGGCTCGCGGTGAACGCGGCCGCCTTCGCCCACCATCCCGAACAGGGTTCCCTGACCCAGCGCGACCTCGACGACCGCAAGGCCCAGCCCTGGTTCGACCCCGAGGGCTTCTTCCTGGCCTTCCATGAGGGCGAGTTGGTCGGCTTCCACTGGACCAAGGTCCATGCGGACGAACAGCTCGGCGAGGTCTACGTCCTCGGCGTCCGCCCCGGCACCCAGGGCGGCGGACTCGGCAAGGCCCTCACGACGATCGGCCTGCGCCACCTCGCCGGTCAGGGACTGCCGACGGCGATGCTGTACGTCGACGCCGACAACAAGGCGGCGGTGTCGGTGTACGAACGGCTCGGCTTCACGACGTACGAGACGGACCTGATGTACCGCACGGAGACGTGACGCCGCGCTGGCCTGGGCGGAGCGGGCCGGCCAGGCATGCCGCTCAGGTGGGCGGGAGGCGCAAGGTGTCTGCCCGAGCGGGGACGGGGTGGAACAGCGGGCCGACCAGGCAGCCGCGGGCCGGAGCGCCGTGCGGGTCCGGCCGAGGCACCGCCCGGGTCAGGCAAACGACATGCGGGGCACATGCCGACCCCGGGTCAGGCAGACGACGTGCCAGGGCCACCGCGCCGGTCCGGCCAAGGCACCGCCCAGGTCAGGCAAACGACATGCGGGACGCCATGCCGACCCCGAGTCAGGCAGACGACGTGCCAGGGCCACCGCGCCGGTCCGGCCAAGGCACCGCCCAGGTCAGGCAAACGACATGCGGGACGCCATGCCGACCCCGAGT
>NZ_JBJDQL010000004.1:322314-366231 GCF_044903305.1 Streptomyces sp. NPDC019531
GTCAGGCAGACGACGTGCCAGGGCCACCGCGCCGGTCCGGCCAAGGCACCGCCCGGATCAGGCAAACGACATGCGGGGCACCATGCCGACCCCGGGTCAGGCAGACGACATGCGGGGGCGCCTCGGCGGTCGGTTCCTGATGGTCCGGCGCCGCACCGGCTCCGGAGCGCACAGCCCCCAGATGAGGACCGCGCACCCGAGCACCACCGCCCACCGGACATGGGCCGCCTCCCACCCCGGGCTCCCCACCGCCGCGAACAGGTCCCAGCGGGCCGGCAGGAACAGCGGGACGAGCACCGCGAGGGTCAGCAGGGCCGCCGCCACCGAGGGGCCCGGCTCGGGTTCGTCGGTGAAGCGGACCGTGAGGGCCGCGGCGGCCAGCGCGAGGACGGCCGTCGCCGCGGCCTCCAGGGTGACGGCGCCGAAGGGCGGCCGCGCCTGACGCGGCAGCAGGGCCAGCGCGGCCGTCCACCACAGTGCGGCGACCGGGGACACCAGCGCGACCCGGAGCCCGGTCCGGACCCAGCGCCGGGTCGGTACAGGGGTGGTGACGTGCCGGGCCGGGTCGTCCAGGAGGAAGGTCAGCCCGAGGGCGAAGACAAGAGCCGCGGCCCGGAGGAGGGTGAGGCCGAGCCACGCGTCGGGCGGGCCGGACAGCAGCCGTGGCAGACCTACGACCAGCAGCCCTACGACGGCCCCGGCGCCGACCGCCCGCCACGGCACGGTGCGCGCCACGGCCGTCATCAGCGCCCTCCGGGCGCCCCCGTCACTCCTCACAGTCCTTCGCCCCCTTCGGCACCTCGACCCCCAGCAGCCGGGCCACCTGAACCGTCGACACCCCCGAAGCCGTCAGCCGGGACCAGTGCCGCTTCACGGACGCCGTCACCTCGGCCCGCGGTCGTGCCAGCAACTCCCGTACGACATCGGTCTGTCCGGCCGACATGGCGAGCCCGTCGGTCGGGGCGAGAACGACCGCGGCCCCGGTGACACTGTCGTCGAGGCGGAGGTGCGCGAGGTCGGCCATCGGGTGGGAGTCCCCGCCCAGGGCCAGCCACATCGCGGTGACCACCCGCCCGTCGCACAGCTCACCGCCCTTCGACTCGTCACCGGCGACCAGCACATAGGCCACGCCGACCGCGAACTCGGGCACCCGGTTGCCGCCCCACCGGGTGCCCACGGTCACCTGGTCCGGGGTACCGAGCGGATCGATCGCCGAATCGCCGGTCAGGCCGCCACGGGCCTCGACCCGCTGCCGTACGAGAAGGGGCCGCCGGGCGGCCGTACCGCCGGCCAGGGCCTGGACCCGGTCCACGACCTGTGCCCAGGCGACCGCGCGGCCGCTCCACTCGGGGAAGGCGCAGTACGTCGAACCGCCGCGCCTCCCGCAGGACTGGTCCTTCTGCGGGGCGACCGAGGCCTGTTCGCGGGCGGCCGTCAACTCCGGTGACACTCCTCCGGACTGGCCCACCACTCCGGCCAGCGTCAGCGCGAGCGCGCCCGCCGACGCGGCCTTCATGACCCGCGTGCTGCCGCCGCTCGCCAGGACCGCGCCAAGCACCAACAGCAGGAGCAGCCCGGTCAGATACAGCGCGTGCCAGGCGGCGGGGCGGCCGACGAGGTCCGAGGGAAGCACCGTGGTACTGCTCGTCTCGGCCACGATCGGCGACAGCCAACGCGACCATTCCGCGCCGCCGGTGCCCGCGGAGACGAGCACGCCGAGGACGAAGAGGGCGATCACACCGAGCGGTGCCGCGAACGTGGTCGGGACCAGCCGGGCGAGCAGCACACCGAGCGCGCCGCACAGCAGCACGTACAGGGGGCCGACGGCCAGTTCGGCCGGTGAGCCGTGGCCCACCGCGCCCGGCCGGAGCGCCTGCCGGGTGAACTCGCCGAGCACGACCAGCGCGGTGAGCAGGGCGTAGGGCACGACCGACAGCACATGCGCGACCGTCCGCCGCCACGGCTCCATGACCAGCACGTCGAACTGCCGGTCGGTACCGCGCCGACGGGACCGCAGGGCGCACCGGTTGACGCACACGAACAGGGCGATCCCGAGGAGCAGGGGCCCGCTCTGGGTGTCGCGGTCGACGTTCTGGAGGGCCGGGAAGGCGTCCATGCCGTCGCTCTCGTGGAACAGCGTCCAGGCGGTGTAGCCGATGTACAGCAGGACGGTCGCCAGCACCGGGATGTATCGCAGCAGATCACGTGCTTCGAAGCGGGCGAGCGCGAACACGGCCGCCCACGATCGCCGCGGATCGTCCTGGGGTACGGCGGCGGACTCGGCCGCCGTCTCCGTCGCCAGGCTCACGCGGCCGCCACCCCCGCGCCCGTGCCCGCGTCGTCGAGGGTGAGCAAGTAGCCGTCCTCCAGGGTGGGTTCGAGGAGGTCGGCACCGGTGGGCGGGTCGCCGACGTTGCGGAAGGAGCCGGCGCCGGTGCGCCAGCCGGCCTTCGCGTCCGGGGCGCGTTCCGTGCTGCTCCAGACCCGGCCGGCCGCGCGGGCGGTGAGTTCGGCGGGGGTGCCCTCGAAGAGGATGCGGCCGCCGGCCATCACCAGGACGCGGTGGCAGAGCATCGCCACGTCCTCGGTCTGGTGGGTGGACAGCAGGACCGTCCGGCCCTCCCCGGCCTCGGCGATCAACTCCCGGAAGCGCATGCGCTGTTCGGGGTCGAGGCCGACGGTCGGCTCGTCGAGGACGAGGAAGCCGGGGTCACCGACGAGGGCGGCGGCCAGCGCGACCCGCTGCCGCATCCCGCCGGACAGTTTCTTGATACGGCGGCTCCGGACGTCCCCGAGGTCGACCTCCTCCAGGACCCGGCGCACCTCGCGGTGGCGGGCGGTGCGGTCGGTGAGCTCCTTGAGGATCGCCACGTAGTCGACGAACTCGAAGGCGCTGAAGTCCGGGTGCAGGCCCGGGGTCTGGGGCAGATAGCCGAGCGAACGGCGGACCTCCTGGCGGCCGCGTGAGGTGCCGGGGTCGTTGCCGAGGACGGTGAAGGAGCCCCGGTCGGCGGGCACGGAGGTGGCGAGCACCCGGAGCAGGGTGGTCTTTCCGGCCCCGTTGGGCCCGAGCAGGCCGGTCACGCCCGGGGTCAGCCGCAGCGACACGTCGTCGAGGGCGCGGGTGCCGCCGTAGCGCAGGCCGAGCCCGGAGGCGGAGACGGTGGCGGTCATTCGGCGCTCCCGTTGAAGAGGTCGAAGCGGTCACGGAGAAGGAAGAGCAGCCCGGCGCCGAGCGCGGCGACCGCCCCGGCCACGCCCTGCCCGGCCGCGGTGAACGGCGCGAGCGGGTCGGCGGACGTCTGCTGCGCGGCCTGCGCGACGAGGAGTACGGCGATCCAGGCGCCGCCGACCAGGGACGGCGCGAGCACCGGGCCGAGCCGGGGGGTGAGCGCGAGGCCGGTCGAGGTGAGGGCGAGCGCGGGCAGCAGCCAGGCGAGCGCGCGCAGGCCGTAGCCGGGCAGGGCGAGGGTGGCAAGACCGTTGAGGCCGAGGCCCGCGGCCAGCACGGCGAGCGTACGGATCATCAGCAGCCGGAAGCCGTGCATGGGCGCGACGACCGCCATCTCGTAGGTCGGGTCGAGCGTCGGACCGTAGGACAGCGCCACGCCGGCCAGCGGCAGCAGCGGGGCGAGGGCGAGGAACAGGGTCGGCGAGCCGGCCGTGTGCACCGCGCCGACCGTGGCCAGCAGCAGGAACATCACGGCCGCCAGCCAGGAGCGCCTGAGCACCGGTGTGGCCGTGAGCAGCCGCGCGGTGTGGTCGGCGATCCCGACCCGTGTCAGCAACGCCTCGAACCACCCCGTCCGAGGCGCGTCCATCTCGGCGTCCAGCCGCTCCCACCCGGCCTCGACCACGCCCGGATCGCTGACCCCGGCGAGCACGGCCCGGCACTCGGCACAGACGGCGAGATGGGTATCGGCGGACCAGAGCAGCGGGGCGGCCAACTCGCCCTGGGCGTAAGCCCGTAGATCTTCCTCAGCCACATGCCAACTCATGCCGCCACCTCCTTCACTCGTCCCTGTACCGGGCCCTGCGGTCGGTTCCGGGGTCGGTTCCGGGGTCGGTTCAGCCTGCTCTGCGTTCGGCCCCGCCGTCGTACGTCCGTCCTCACGTCAGCGCCTCCCTCAGCTGCTTCCGGGCCCGCATCGCCCGGGTCTTGACCGTGCCCGGCGGGATGCCCAGCAGGACGGCGGCCTCTCGGGTGGTCAGGCCGTCGATGACCGTCGCCTGGAGGACCGCCCGCAGCTCCGGTGAGAGCCGGACGAGGGCGCCCGCGAGGTCCCCGTGCTCCACCCCCGCGAGCACGCGTTCCTCCGCGGACGCCTCGTCCCGGTGCCGCAGGCGGGACAGGGCCTGCCTGAGCCGCCCCCGCGCCCCGTCGCCGCGCAGCGCGTCGATCAGCCGCCGTGAGCCGATCCGCCACAGCCACCCGGCCACATCGCCCCCCTCGCGGTACTTGGCCGTCCCCCGCCACACCGCGAGGAACGTCTCCTGTACGACGTCGTCGACCAGGCCCGGATCCGCGCACCGGCCGCGCAGCCGGGCCAGCAGCCAGGGCGCGTACCGCCGGTACAGCTCCTCGAAGGCACGCCGGTCCGCGTCCGCGGCGATGGCCCGCAGCAGATCCCCGTCGCTTCTCGTTTCCCTCACGCCCCTTCATCGGACGGCCCCCGCCGACCGGTTCACCCGGCGACAAAGAAACCACCCTTGACTTTCGCGGCCACCTTCCATCACCCTTTCACTACTCAATTAGTGAAAGGGTGGTTGTCCGCGTGGTCGAGTACCGCATCGACCGGCGCTCCGGCGTCGCCACCTACGTGCAGATCGTCCAGCAGACCAAGCAGGCCCTACGACTGGGCCTCCTCGAACCCGGCGACAAGCTCCCCACGGCCCGTGAGGTCGTGGAGGCCACCGCCATCAACCCGAACACCGTGCTCAAGGCGTACCGCGAACTGGAGCGCGAGGGCCTGGTCGAGGCCCGGCGCGGCCTCGGCACCTTCGTGCGCAGGACGCTCGGCGCCGGTGTCCAGGCCGCCGACACCCCCCTGCGCGCCGAGCTCGACGACTGGGCCAAGCGCGCCCGGTCCGCGGGCCTGGGGCGCGAGGACGTCGACGCGTTCTTCACCGCCGTACTCGATGAGCACTTCCCGAAGGGGGACCAGTGAGTTCCACCAGCACCACCCCGGCCGTCGCCCTGGAGGCGTCCGGCCTGGGCAAGCGGTACGGCAGGCGGGCCGCCGCCCTCGACGGCTGCTCCTTCCGGCTCCCCACGGGCCGTATCAGCGCACTGGTCGGCCCCAACGGAGCCGGGAAGTCCACCCTCCTCGCGATAGCCGCCGGCCTGCTCCGGCCCACCGCCGGCAGGCTCGCCGTCCTCGGCGGGGTGCCCGGCGCGGCCCGCGACCGGACCGCCTACCTCGCCCAGAACAAGCCGCTGTACCCGCAGCTGACCGTCGCCGAGACCCTGCGCATGGGCGCCGGGCTCAACCCGGACCGCTGGGACGCCGCCCGCGCCGCCCGGATCGTCG
The DNA here is from genome assembly GCF_044903305.1 of Streptomyces sp. NPDC019531. Classification (NCBI taxonomy): domain Bacteria; kingdom Bacillati; phylum Actinomycetota; class Actinomycetes; order Kitasatosporales; family Streptomycetaceae; genus Streptomyces; species Streptomyces sp. NPDC019531. The sequence continues at coordinate 327,846 of NZ_JBJDQL010000004.1, forward strand.
AGCAGGGCGACCTGGACCCGCGCTCCCGCATCCGCGGGCTCTCCGGCGGCCAGCGCACCCGGGTCGCCCTCGCCCTCGCGCTCGGCAAGCGGCCCGACCTGATGCTCCTCGACGAGCCGATGGCCGACCTCGACCCGCTCGCCCGGCACGAACTGATGGGCACCCTGATGGCGGACGCCGCCGAGCGCGGCACCACCGTGCTGATGTCCTCGCACATCGTGGCCGAGCTCGCCGACGCCTGCGACCACCTGCTGCTCCTGGGCGGCGGCCGGGTCAGGCTCGGCGGCGGCATCGACGACCTGCTCGCCGCACACACCCTGGTGACGGGCCGCGGCACCCCCGCCGACCTGGCCCCGCACACAGTGATCGAGTCCCGTACGGCGGGCCGCGGCCTGACCGCCCTGATCCGCCGCGACGGCCCGGTCGGCGAGGGCTGGGCGACCGAGGCACCCTCACTGGAGGAACTGCTGCTCGCCCACCTCCGCGCCCCGGAGGCTCCCGCCCTGCTCACCCCGGGCACCACCGCGGCCCCCGAGGCGGTGACGGCATGAGCACCGCGACCCTCAAAGAAGCCCCACCGGCTGTGCGACAGGCCCCGCGCGGCCCGGTCCGCACCGTCCTGCGCCTGCACCGCACCGCTCTGTGGATCTGGCTCGCCTTCGTGGCGATCACCGCGACCATGCTGCTGTGGCTGACCGGCCCCGGCGCCGACGACACCGCTCGGCAGCTGGAGCGGTTCGGCTACGGCGGCGGGGTCATGGAGGCCGCCTATTCCTCGGACACGCTCCTCTACTTCACCTCGGGCGCGTACAACGACCTCTTCTACGACCCCGACGCGCTGATCACCCTGGCCTCCTTCGCCGTCGCCCTGTTCGCCGGCGGCCCGCTGATCGCCCGTGAACTGGAGAGCGGCACCGCACAGTTGGCCTGGACCCAGTCCTTCTCGCCCGCGCGCTGGCTCGCCGTGAAACTCGCCGTGCCGGCCGCCTTCATCGTCGTGGGCACCGGTCTGCTGACCGTGCTGTACCGGCTGCTGTGGTCCGCCCACAGCAACCTGCTGATCGCCGGTATCGGCCCGCGTTCCCTCTACTTCTCGCTCGGCCCGGCCACCGTCGCCGCCCCGCTGCTGGGTCTCGCGCTCGGCGCGCTGATCGGCCTCGCCGTGCGCCGCACGCTGCCCGCGCTGGCCTTCAGCGGGTTCGCGTACTTCCTGGTCTACGCGTTCCGCGGCAACCACTGGCCCTTCCAGGGCCGCTACGAGCAGCCGGAGCTGCGCTCCCGCAGCCACGCGGTCACCTCCACCGGCGCCGAGATCGCCGACCCCGGGTGCTACACGAACAAGGCCTGCCTCGCGCGGCACGACATCGTCCGCTTCACCCGCGAGTACCTGCCGTCCTCCGACTACTGGCCCCGCCAGCTGCTGGAGACCGGCATCCTGCTGGCGCTCACCGCACTCGCCGTCGCCCTCGCGTTCGGCGTCCTGCGCAGGCGGGCGGCGACCGTATGAGCGCCGTCGCGGCCACCCCGGCCATCGTGCCGAAGGGACTCACCCGGACCGTGCTGCGGCTGCACCGCCCCGCGCTGATCGTGTGGGCCGTCTTCGTCCTCGGCTCCGTGGGCTACCTGGTGTGGCTGACCGAGGTCACCGCCGACTCGGTGCACGCGGCGCAGGCCGCCTGTCCGAGGAACAGTGGGAGCCTCTGCGCCCTCGCCCAGTGGCACGGCTACAGCAACGCCATGGGCTGGATCAGCACGTTCATGTACTACAGCTTCTGGGCAGTCGCCGCCTGGTCGGGCGGTGCGCTGATCGGCCGCGAACTGGAGTCCGGCACCGCGCGGCTGGCCTGGACGCAGTCCGTCACACCCACCCGCTGGCTGGCCGTCAAGCTCGCCGTGCCGGCCGTACTGATCGTCCTCGGCGGCGCGCTGTTCGTCCCCGCCTACCGCTGGGCCTGGTCGGCGCACCGGGATTTGATGGGCGACAACTGGAGCTTCCCAGACGTGTTCGCGGTACGTGGCCCGGCCGTGGTGGCGTACGGCCTGTGCGCGCTCGCGGTCGGCGCCCTCGCCGGGCTGGTCATCCGGCGATCGCTGCCGGCCCTCGGGGTCGCCGTCGCCGCGATGATCGTGCTCAACCGCTCCATCGAGCGGCACCGCGAGGACTTCTGGCCCACGGTGGGCAACGCCAAACCTTCCGCCGACCTGTGGCAGACCCGCGGCGGCACCTATCACTCCCCGTCGCAGTTCTGGCCGATGCACCTCGTCGAGACCGGCATCGTCCTCGCGGCCGCCGCACTCACGACCACGACCGCGTTCTGGCTACTGCGCCGCCGCACCGCGTAACACCTCGGACCGGCCCCTCGGCGGGAGGGGGGAACTCGGCTCAGACGTGCAGGCCAGCGGGCCCCACACCGCCCAGGACCCACCGCACCGCCACACCACGCAATCCCTCGCACCGCAAGCCCCCCAGCAGGACCGGGCCTGGTTCAGAGGTAGGGGCGACCGGGAGTCACCCCCGCCACCACCGCCCACCGCGCACCGCCCGCCACACCGCGTAACACCGCGTAACACCTCGAAACGCAGCCCCCTCGGCCGAGGGAGGCCCCCGGCCCGGCCCGGCTGTGCGGGCACCCCGAGTCCCCTCCGTTCCCGCCCTCCGATCCCGCCCTCCGTTCCCGCCCTCACCGCACCCACCGCCACCGCCCACCGACCACAGCACAGCCCGGCACCCGCCCACACCTCCCCCAGCACGACAAAGCACGCACAGACCCGGCCCGTAGACCTCCGGGAGCCGTCCCCCGATATCCCGCACGCCATGTCGCCGTAACCATTGGTTCAGACGGGCTTGCGACGCTCACCGAATGAAGCCCGCCGTGCCAGAGCCTTCGCCGCCGCCCGAGGGGTCCGCGGGGAACGGGAACGCCCCGGTCGACTCCCCGGCCACCTCCCCGGTCGCCGCCGTGCTTCCGCTCGCGCTCTCCGACGCGCCCGTTTCGCTCGTGGCGCGGAAGAATGGGGCCATGAGCCAGTCGAACACCCAGGCAGAGGTCCAGCACGTCCAGCCCTCCGTGGGCTCCATAGCCGCGCACCGACCGCACACCGTGTCGGCCACCGTCTCCGATCTGGAACCCGACCTCGACGCCGATCTCGACGCGTACGAGGAGACCCAGGCCGACGGTGCCCCGCAGCTCCCGCAGGGCCGTTTCCTCGACCGGGAGCGCAGCTGGCTCGCGTTCAACGAACGCGTCCTTGAACTCGCCGAGGACCCGAACACGCCCCTCCTGGAGCGCGCCAACTTCCTCGCGATCTTCGCCAGCAACCTGGACGAGTTCTTCATGGTCCGGGTGGCTGGACTGAAGCGCCGTATCGCCACCGGCGTGGCCACCCGCTCCGCCTCCGGCCTCCAGCCGCGCGAAGTGCTGGAGATGATCTGGGCCCGCTCCCGCGAGCTGATGGCCCGGCACGCCGCCTGCTATCACGAGGACATCGCCCCCGCCCTGGCCGAAGAGGGCATACACCTGGTCCGCTGGAACGAACTCCAGGAGAAGGAACAGGCCCGCCTCTTCACCCTGTTCCGCCACCAGATCTTCCCGGTCCTTACCCCCCTCGCGGTCGACCCGGCGCACCCCTTCCCGTACATCTCGGGCCTGTCCCTGAACCTGGCCGTCATCGTGCGCAACCCGGTCAACGGCAAGCGCCACTTCGCCCGGGTCAAGGTCCCGCCGCTGCTCTCCCGCTTCCTGGAGTCCTCCACCGGCCGGTACGTCCCCATCGAGGACGTCATCGGCGCCCACCTGGAAGAGCTCTTCCCGGGCATGGAGGTCCTTGAGCACCACACCTTCCGGGTCACCCGCAACGAGGACCTGGAGGTCGAGGAGGACGACGCCGAGAACCTCCTCCAGGCCCTGGAGAGGGAGCTCATGCGGCGCCGCTTCGGCCCGCCGGTGCGCCTGGAGGTCGAGGAGTCCATCGACCGCGAGGTCCTCGACCTGCTCGTGCGCGAACTGAAGATCTCCGAGGCGGAGGTGTACCCGCTGCCCGGTCCGCTCGACCTCACCGGCCTCTTCCGCATCGCGGGCCTCGACCGCCCCGAGCTGAAGTACCGCAAGTTCGTCGCGGGCGTCCACCGCGACCTGGCCGAGGTCGAGTCGGCGTCCTCGCCGGACATCTTCGCCGCCCTGCGCACCCGTGACGTGCTGCTGCACCACCCCTACGACTCCTTCTCGACGTCGGTCCAGGCCTTCCTCCAGCAGGCGGCCGAGGACGACGACGTCCTCGCCATCAAGCAGACCCTGTACCGCACCTCGGGCGACTCCCCCATCGTCGACGCCCTCATCGACGCCGCCGAGGCCGGCAAGCAGGTCCTCGTCCTGGTCGAGATCAAGGCACGCTTCGACGAGCACGCCAACATCAAGTGGGCGCGCAAGCTGGAGGAGGCGGGCTGCCATGTCGTCTACGGCCTCGTCGGCCTGAAGACCCACTGCAAGCTGTCCCTGGTGGTCCGTCAGGAAGGCGACACGCTACGGCGGTACAGCCACGTCGGCACCGGCAACTACCACCCGAAGACGGCACGGCTCTACGAGGACCTCGGCCTGCTCACCGCCGACCCGCAGGTCGGCGCGGACCTCTCCGACCTCTTCAACCGGCTGTCCGGCTACTCCCGTCGCGAGACCTACCGCCGCCTCCTGGTGGCCCCCAAGTCCCTTCGTGACGGCCTCATTTCCCGTGTGAACAAGGAAGTCCAGCACCACCGCGCAGGACGTCCGGCCTTCATCCGCATCAAGGTCAACTCGATGGTGGACGAGGCGCTCATCGACTCGCTCTACCGCGCGTCCCAGGCGGGTGTGCCGGTCGACGTCTGGGTGCGCGGCATCTGCGCGATCCGCCCGGACGTCACCGGCCTGTCCGAGAACATCCGGGTCCGCTCGATCCTCGGCCGGTTCCTCGAACACTCCCGGGTCTTCGGCTTCGGCAACGGCGGCGAGCCCGAGGTCTGGATCGGCAGCGCCGACATGATGCACCGCAACCTCGACCGCCGTATCGAGGCACTGGTCCGGGTCACCGACCCGGCCCACCGGGCAGCCCTCAACCGGCTGCTGGAGACCGGCATGTCCGACACCACCGCGTCCTGGCATCTCGGGCCGGACGGCGAGTGGACCCGGCATGCGACCGACGCGGACGGCCAACCCCTGCGCAACGTCCAGGAGATGCTCATAGACGCCCGGAGGCGCCGGCGTGGCACAGCAACACCTTGAACCGACGGACCCGCTGGCCGGACCGGTGACCGGAGACGCCCTCGCGGGCTATCTGCGGTCCCAGGCCACGGAGTTCCTCCGAGCCCTGCGCCAGCACCGCGAAAGCGGAGCCCAGGCGCCGGGCGCGGAGGACCCCGTCGACGCGGCCCGGGCCCTGCGCCGCTCGGTCCGCCGCATCAGCGCCAGCCTCCACACCTTCCGCCCCCTCCTCGACACCGACTGGTCGGAGTCCCTCCGCCCCGAACTGGCCTGGCTGTCCGGCACGTTGGGCATGGAGCACGGGTACGAGTCCCGCCTGGAACGCCTGTTGCTGGCCCTGCACAGGCTGTCGGGCGCGGTGTTCCCGGCGCAGGCTGTGTCCGCTGACGCAGCCGCGGGCAGTCGTGGCAACGCCAGTGGAGGAACCCCCTCAACGCCCACCCCGGACCGCGGCAACCTCACAGTGGGCGCGGCAAAGGCAGGCGCCCTCCTCGACCGCCAACTGACCCTCGCAAGGACCCGAGCCCACTCAACCGCCCTACAGGCCCTGGGCTCCTCCCGCTTCCACGCGGTCGCCGACAGCATCGCCGTACTCGCAAGCGAAGTCCCCTTGACGAGAACGGCCGGCACCACCGACCTCCACCCGATGGCCACCGCGGCCCAGGAACGCCTGGAAGACGCGGTGACCGCCCTCCCCCTCGTCACCGCGGGCCACCCCTACAACGCCGAGGCCCTCGTCCACGGCCTCTCCCCCGACCCGTCCCCCCACCCCCAGGACGCCCCCTGGCACCAGGTCCGCCTCCTCCTCCGACTGCACAGATACGCGGGGGAGGTCCTCTGCGGCACCAACCCCTCGGTGGAGGTACGGCTCCTCACCGCGGGCCAGGCCCTCGACCGCCACCGCGACGCCTCGGAGGCGGCGGCGGCCGCGGCGGCCGCGGCCCGCACCCCCCGCATCGCCCCGGCCACCGCCTACGCCCTCGGCGTGCTGCACGCCGACCAGCGCCACGAGGTGGAGGCGGCCCGCTTCGCGTTCCAGCAGTGCTGGCAGAAACAGGCGGTCGGCACGCCCTGAGGCACCCGTCCAGGAGGCGAACATCCACGTGACCCACGCCAACGAAACCCCCGTCCAGGCAGCCGGCTGCGTCCTGTGGCGCCGCTCCCCGATCGACGGAGAGCTGGAGATCTGCCTGGTCCACAGGCCGAAGTACGACGATTGGTCGCACCCCAAGGGCAAGCTGAAGCGCGGCGAGGACCACCTCGCCGGCGCCCTGCGCGAGGTCGGGGAGGAGACGGGCTACGGGGCGGATCCCGGCGCCCCACTGTCCACCGTGAAGTACTTCGCCAACGGCCGCCCCAAGGAGGTCCGTTACTGGGCGGCCGAGGCCACCACGGGCGCCTTCACCCCGAACGACGAGGTCGACCGCATCCTCTGGCTCCCGCCGACGGCGGCCAGGAACCGGCTGACCCAGCCCCGGGACAAGGCCCTGGTCGACGAGTTCCTTGTCCGGGTGTTCGAACACACATGAGCTCCGCTCAGCCCTGAACGTGCCCCTCCGCGTCCGCCCGTGCCAGGCTGCGGGCTCTGCGTGCCGGTCCGCGCCAGCCGCAGGTGCACCGGGCCAGACAGAAACGGCCCTGTTCGACCATCTGCGCGAGGTGGGCCGGTCGGTCGGAAGGGGGTGGGGGGATCCTGTCCTGCTGCGCCACACCGACAACGTTACCCACCCCAGGTAAGGGACAGTCCGCGCGTGACGGCCCCCGCCCACCCGTCGTTAACGGCAGCGACAGGAAGTCCGTGGCGGACGTACCGGCTGGGGGTAGGCGGCGATGGCAGAGCAGCAGCACAGGCGGGCCGGCGGGGCGGTCGTCGCGGCGGTGCTCGCGGCCGGTGCCGCCGGCTGCTCGAGCGGCAGCGCCACCCTGGACGACGCACACAATGCCGACCCGGTCGGGACCCTGCGCCGGGCCGCCGACACCCTGGTGGACACGGGCAGTTCGAAGGCCCGTACGTCCATGGAGATGGCGACCGGCGGCACCCGGGTCACCATCCGCGGCGAGGGTGTGTACGACTACCGCGAGCGGCTCGGCCGGCTGAAGGTGCTGCTGCCGCAGGACCCGGCCGGTACCAGCGGGCACCGGCCGATCACCGAACTCCTCGCCCCCGGTGCCCTGTTCATGAAGAACCGGGGCGCGGGCGTCCCCGCCGACAAGTGGGTACGCGTCGACACCGCAGGACTCTCCGACGGCAACCTCGTCACCGGTGGGGCCACCGATCCGCTCGCCGCCGCCGAGGTGCTGCGCGGGACCAGGACGGCGACGTACGTCGGCACGAGCGAACTCGCGGGGACCGAGGTGCGGCACTACCGGGGCACGGCCGACCTCGCCGCCGCGGCGAAGGGTGCCTCCGGCGCCAACAAGGGCGTCCTGGCGGCGGCGGCGAAAGGGTTCGCCACGGCCGCGGTGCCCTTCGACGTCTACCTCGACGAGCAGGGCCGTATCCGCAAGATCCGCCACCGGTTCAGCTTCGTCAACAGGCAGCAGGGCACCGTCGCGGTCGCCTCCACAACCCTGCTGTACGACTTCGGGGTGGCCGCCGACGTACGGCTGCCGGCCGCCCGGGACATCTACGCCGGCGAGATCGCCGACGGGTGAGCAGCCGTGACGGGCGTCAAGAACTAGCCCGTCCGTGCCATGCGCGGTGTGTAGGCCGCTCCCTACTCTAGGAAGTCGGTAACGGCAGAGAAGAGGTGATGCGCGTGGCTCCGGTCGGCGGTACGGCGGTGCAGGACCACGTGGCCCTCGCCGAGATCGAACTGTGCGGAGAGCTGATCATCGCGGCCTCGGCCGCGGACGACCGGCTCAGCCTGGAGAGCATCGACGAGGTGCTGAAAGTGGCCGAAGAACGCGCGGACGCCCCCGGCGAGTGAGCCGGGGGCGCCCGTCCCGTCGTAGCGAGGTACGGATCAGGTCCGCAGCAGGCGGCCGATCGCCTTCGTGGCCTCCTCGACCTTCGCGTCGATCTCGGTGCCGCCCTTCACCGCGGCGTCGGCGACGCAGTGCCGCAGGTGTTCCTCAAGGAGTTGCAGCGCGAAGGACTGCAGGGCCTTGGTGGAGGCCGACACCTGGGTGAGTATGTCGATGCAGTAGACGTCCTCGTCGACCATCCGCTGAAGACCCCGGATCTGGCCCTCGATCCGGCGCAGCCGCTTGAGATGTTCGTCCTTGTGCTTGTGGTAGCCGTGGGTGGTGTTTTCGGCCACCGTCTCGGAGGGCGCCGTGGCGCCGGCCTCGGTCGTCGTCATCGGGTCCTCCAGATCAATACCCCTACCGGGTATATCGTACCGAACTTTGCTGGGTATAGGGCCCTTGGCACGCCCCCCTACGGATCACGCTGCCTCATGGGCGACACTGGGGGACGGCCCATTAGCCGTGGCCGGATGATGCACTTAGCATCAGCCTGACCGAAACCGATGCACCCCGAGGACCCCTTGTGCGCTTTCGTCTGACCCCCAGGGAGACGAGCTTCTACGACATGTTCGCCGCCTCCGCGGACAACATCGTCACGGGCTCGAAGCTCCTGATGGAACTGCTCGGGGCGGACACCGCCGGCCGGGCCGAGATCGCAGAGCGTATGCGGGCCGCTGAACACGCCGGTGACGATGCCACTCACGCGATCTTCCACCAGCTGAACTCCTCGTTCATCACGCCGTTCGACCGTGAGGACATCTACAACCTGGCATCCTCCCTCGACGACATCATGGACTTCATGGAGGAGGCCGTCGACCTGGTCGTCCTCTACAACGTCGAGGAACTCCCCAAGGGCGTCGAGCAGCAGATCGAGGTGCTGGCGCGGGCCGCCGAGCTCACCGCCGAGGCCATGCCGAACCTGCGGACCATGGACAACCTCACCGAGTACTGGATCGAGGTCAACCGGCTGGAGAACCAGGCCGACCAGATCCACCGCAAGCTGCTCGCCATGCTCTTCAACGGCAAGTACGAAGCCATCGAGGTCCTCAAGCTCAAGCAGATCGTGGACGTGCTCGAAGAGGCCGCGGACGCTTTCGAACATGTGGCGAACACGGTGGAGACCATCGCCGTCAAGGAGTCCTGAGCCCTTCCATGGACACCTTCGCTCTGGTCGTGACCATCCTGGTCGCGCTCTTCTTCACGTACACCAACGGCTTCCACGACTCGGCGAACGCGATCGCGACATCGGTGTCGACGCGAGCGCTCACACCCCGGGCCGCGCTGGCCATGGCCGCGGTGATGAACCTCGCGGGCGCGTTTCTCGGGTCCGGGGTCGCGAAAACGGTCAGTGAGGGACTGATCGAGACACCGGCGGGCTCGAAGGGGATGGGGATCCTCTTCGCGGCGCTGGTCGGCGCCATCACCTGGAACCTCGTCACCTGGTACTTCGGGCTGCCCTCCTCGTCCTCGCACGCGCTGTTCGGGGGCATGGTGGGGGCCGCGCTCGCGGGCGGCACCGACGTGATCTGGCACGGTGTGCTCGACAAGGTCGTCATCCCGATGTTCGTGTCCCCGGTGGTCGGCCTGATCGCCGGCTATCTGGTGATGACGGCGATCATGTGGATCTTCCGCCGGGCCAACCCGCACAAGGCCAAGCGGGGCTTCCGGATAGCGCAGACCGTGTCCGCGGCCGGCATGGCCCTCGGCCACGGCCTCCAGGACGCGCAGAAGACCATGGGTGTCGTGGTGATGGCCCTGGTGATCTCAGGCCACGAGACGTACGGCGACCCGATCCCGGTCTGGGTGAAGATCGTCTGCGCGGTGATGCTGTCGCTGGGCACCTACGCGGGCGGCTGGCGCATCATGCGCACCCTGGGCCGGAAGATCATCGAGCTCGACCCCCCGCAGGGCTTCGCCGCGGAGACGACCGGTGCGGCGATCATGTTCACCACCGCTTACCTGTTCAAGGCTCCGGTCTCCACGACCCACGTCATCACCTCGGCGATCATGGGCGTCGGCGCCACGAAGCGCGTGAACGCGGTTCGTTGGGGTGTCGCCAAGAACATCATCCTCGGCTGGTTCATCACGATGCCGGCCGCGGCGATCGTGGCCGCGTGCTCCTTCGGGATCGTGAACCTGCTGTTCCTGTAGCCGGGCCCCGGACGGGAATTCCCGGCCCCCTTGTAATACGGTCCTGGAATGCGCCGGACTTCGCTGGGGGGAAATCGATGAGCGCACGGATTCTGGTCGCCGAGGACGACGAAAAACAGTCTCGACTCATCCGGATCTATCTGGAAAGAGAAGACAACGCGGTGCAGGTCGTGGCCGACGGCCGGGCCGCACTGGATCGGGCCCGTTCGTCCAAGCCGGACCTCATCATCCTCGATGTCATGCTGCCGCTGGTGGACGGGCTCGACGTGTGCCGCATCCTGCGCACCGAGTCGGACGTGCCGATTCTCCTGCTCACCGCCCGCACCACCGAGGAGGACATGCTCCTCGGGCTCGACCTCGGCGCCGACGACTATCTCACCAAGCCGTACAGCCCCCGCGAACTGACCGCTCGGGTACGGGCGCTGCTGCGCCGTTCGCGAAAGGCCGGCGGCACGCCCGAGTCCGCCGTACTGCGGGTCGGCGAGATGGAACTGGACACCGCGCGCTTCGAGGTACGGGTGGCGGGGCAGCCGGTGACGCTGACCGCGAAGGAGTTCTCCATCCTGGAGGCCCTGGCCCGGGAACCGGGCCGCGTCTTCACCCGGCGACAGATCATCGAGCGGGTCTTCGGCTTCGACCGGGACGTGCTTGAGCGGACCGTCGACGCCCATGTGATGAACCTGCGCCGCAAGCTGGAGGCGGACCCGGGGCGGCCCCGCCTGCTGGAGACGGTGTACGGCAGGGGCTACCGCCTCGCCGAAGCCTCCGACGCCTCGGACTCAGCGCGCTCCTGAGCCACCGTCGGTCTCCGGCGCCGCGGGCAGGACGATCGTGAAGGTCGTGCCCACGCCGACCGTGCTGCGCGCCTCGATGGTTCCGCGGTGGTCGGTGACGATCTGACGGGCGATGGACAGTCCCAGGCCGCTGCCACCGGTCGCCCGGCCCCGCGACGCGTCCGCGCGCCAGAAGCGGTCGAAGAGGTGCGGCAGGTCCTCGGCCGATATCCCCCGCCCGGTGTCCCGCACCTCCACCACGGCCAGTTCACCCCGCGGGGCCACCGCCAGAGTGACGGTGCCGCCCGCCGCGGTGGCCCGCAGCGCGTTGCCGACGAGGTTGCCGACGACCTGGCGCAACCGGTCCGGGTCCGCGACCACCGTCACCGGTCCCGGTGCCTCCAGCTCCAGCGCGACGCCCGCCGTCTCGGCCTGGGCGCGATGGGCCGTGCGGCCGGCCTCCAGGAGCTCTCGCAGGTCGACCTCGGCGGGGTGGTAGGTGAGTGCCCCGGCCTCCGCCAGGGCAAGATCCTGCAGGTCTTCCACGATCCGCTGCTGCAGCAGCGCCTCCTCGTGCAGGGAGGCGAGCAGGTCGGGAGTCGGCTCGACGATCCCGTCCCGCAGGGCCTCCAGGTAGCCGCGCAGATTGGCCAGCGGGGTGCGCAGCTCGTGCGCGATGTCACCGGTGAGCCGGCGCTGGCGCTCCTCGCCGGCCTGGAGGGAATCGGCCATGTGGTTGAAGGCCCCGCCGAGCTGGGCGATCTCGTCCCGCCCCGACACGGGGACCCGGCGCCCCAGGTCGCCCTCGCCCAGATCCTTGGCCGCGAGCGTCATGGCACGGACGGGACGCAGTACCGCCCTGCTCAGGACCAGGGCACCCAGGATGACCGAGAGCGCGACCCCTGCGGCGACGACAGTGGTGGGCGCGGCGGCCAGGGTCGGCGGGGACTCGTCCCGCACGCCCAGGCGGATCTCCAGTCGGGGCGGGGCGCTCGATGCGACCCGCTCGCTGAAGACCCGTTGCAGGCAGGCCGTGAACCGCTGCTGCGACTCGCACTGGAGGACCGCCGCGTTGTCCTGTTCCGCGCGCGGATCGAGGCCCCCCGTCGGCTCCGCGCACTGCGCGGTCCGGCGGTCGGCGCTGATCCGGGGCACACCCATGGCATCCGGCCCGGCCGTCACCTGGACACCGGCCCGCGTCAGACAGGCCGCGTAGGACGCCGCGGCACGGTAGTCGGCGATCGCCTTGACCGTCTGCTTCATGGAGATTCGCCGCACCTGGCCCTCGGGGAACCGCAGCTGGGGGCGCGGGTCGACCAGCACCGCAGGCTGACTGCTCAGCGCCCGGGGGGCACGGCCGGCGAGGGCGTCGGAGTCGGCGAGCAGCCCGTCGGTCTCCGTGGCGACCCGGATGCGCTGGCCGGTGTCCTTCGCGAGCTCGGCGACCGTCGGGGAGAGCCCGTCCCAGGTGCCGTGGGCGAATCCGTAGTCGCGCAGTTCACCGGTGATCCGGGAGATCTCCTGCCGCCCTGCCGTGACGGTCTCCTCGATCTGCCGGTTCGCCTGACGAAGGATCAGCCAGGCGGTGGCCGCGGTGGCTGCCATCGCGACCAGCATGAGCAGGCCGAGGACCCGGAGGCGGAAGCTCATCTTTCCCTTTTCGCATCAATTTGCTGGATTTTGGTCACTGACAGATCAGAAATAGCCAGTCGGTGCCGGAATGATTTCTTCACCCCCCTCTGGACGGTGATCGTACTTACGCCTCCCGCATCCCTGGCGATGCAGAGGCCGCTGCTTTCACTTGCATGCCCTCCGGCATCAGGTGCAGCGCCGACTGGAAAACAACCCATTGGGGGATCCGAATGAAGCTCAGACAAGCAGCTCTCGTTCCCGCACTGGCGGCGGTCGCCCTGGCCGTTCCGCTCTCCCTCTCCACTCCCGCGTCCGCGGCCGCCTCGTGCGGCACCACCGTCTCGGACAAGGACGGCAGCTCCTGGGGCAAGACCGCCAACGGGGCCAACGAGCGCAGCGGTTCCAGCACCGGTTGTGCCATCAAGGGCATCGCCTACAACACCCAGGCCCTCGACTACCACTGCTACACCTGGGGCAGCGACTACAGCTGGACGTTCGTGCGCAACGACGCCACGGGCGTGACCGGCTGGATCCGTGACGACCTGCTGAGCGACGGTGGCAGCTCCGTCTGGTGCGGCTTCTAGCAGCTCCTCGGCTGCGCTGAGCGCACCGAGATGATGTGATCCCAGGGGCGGTCCCGCGCGCGAGGGACCGCCCCTTCTCATGTCATCGCCTCTTCTCACGTCCCGGACAGCGCGACCGTCGGCGACAGCCTGCTGGCCCGGACCGCCGGATACAGCCCGGCGATCACACCGATGACCAGCGTCGAGCCGATCCCCGCCGCGCTCGCCCACGCCGGCACCACCGTCGGCCAGCCGCGGCTGACGGCGTATCCCGAGGTGATCAGCGTGCCGAGCACGGTTCCTCCGAGGCCTCCGACGAGGGACAGCAGCAGCGACTCGGTCACGAACTGGGTCCGGATCTGACCGCTGGTCGCCCCGAGCGCCCGGCGCAGGCCGATCTCCGGACGGCGTTCCAGCACCGAGATCACCATGGTGTTGCCCACCCCGACACCGCCGACGAGCAGGGCGACCCCGCCGAGGCCCAGCAGCAGCCCGGTCAGCGTCGACTCGGTGGCCTCGCGGGCGGCGAGCGCGTCCGAGGGCCGCGACACCCGCACCTCGCCCGGCTTCTCGGGGTACGCCGTGGCCGCGAGGACCCCGCGGACCGCCGTGACCTGACTGTCCTCGGCACGGACGTAGACCGTGGACGGATGGCCGTCGAAGCCGAGGTACGTCCGGGCGGCCGGCCAGCCCACCAGGGCGGCGCTGTCGAGTTCCGGGGCCAGCGGCACCGGATCGAGGACGCCGACCAGCGAGAACCACCGGCCGCCGATCCACACCCGCACGCCGGGCGTGTACACGTCGAGCCGACGGGCGGCCGTGGCGCCGAGGACGACCGCCGGGTAGTCCTCGGTGGCCGAGTCCAGCCAGCGGCCCCTGCGGACCTCCCCGCCGACGGCGGGCAGCAGACCGGTACCGGCCGCGAGGACCTCCAGGGAACCGGTGTGGCCGACGGCGATGCGTTCGTTGCGGTAGACCCCGGCATCGGTGGCACCGGTCGCGGCGACCTGCCGCACCGGTGGGATCCGGCGGATCATCGGCACGGCCTCCACCGGCAGTTCGGCCTCCTCACCGGTCAGGGACTCGCCGGGCGCCACGCGCAGCAGATTGGTGCCGAGCGCGTCCAGCCGCTGGTCCACCTCCGCCTGCCCGGAGCCCGAGATGCCGACCACCGCGATCATCGCGGCGACGCCGATCGCGATACCGAGGGCGGAGAGGAAGACCCGCAGCGGCCGCGTGCGCAGTCCGGTGCCGCCGAGGCGGACGACATCGGCGGGCCGCAGCCGTGCCGCCCGCAGCCGGGACCGGCCGCCGTCGGCGTCGCGCATACCGTCGCTCACCACGCGGCCCCTATCGTCGTGTTCCGCGCGGTGTCCCCGATCAGCCGGCCGTCACGCATCTCCAGACGGCGGGGCAGCCCGGCGGCGATCTCACGGTCGTGCGTGATGATCACGACGGTGGTGCCCGAGGCATGCAGCTCCCGCAGCAGCTCAAGTACGGCCGCCCCCGACGCGGAGTCGAGATTCCCGGTCGGCTCGTCCGCCAGCAGCACCGACGGTCCGCCTACGACCGCACGGGCGACCGCGGCCCGCTGCCGTTCCCCGCCGGAGAGCTGGTGCGGCAGATGACGGACCCGGTGGCTGAGTCCCACCCGGGCCAGCGCCTCGGCGGCCTGCGCGCGTCGGCGCCGTAGCGGGACGCCCGCGTAGAGCAGGCCGTCCGCGACCGAGTCCAGCACCGGAACGCCGACCGCCAGATGGAACTGCTGGAAGACGAAGCCGATCCGGGTGGCCCGCAGCGCGGAGACCTCGCGGTCGGACAGCCGCGCCACGTCGTGGCCGTCGATCAGGACGCGCCCCGCCGAGGGCCGGTCGAGGCTGCCCATGAGGTGGAGCATGCTGGACTTGCCGGAGCCCGAGGGGCCCACCACGCCGACCAGTTCGCCCCGCCCGACGCACAGGCTCACGTCACTGAGCGCCGTCACCCCACCCGGATACGTCTTGGAGACCGCGTCGAACTCCACGACCGTCGCAGATCCGCCGCTCACTCCGGAATCCTCACCTTCAGGCCCTCGCGGACCGCGGAACCGCTCACCTCGACCCTGCCGTCCGCGAAGAGCCCCGTCTTCACGGCGACGAAGGTGCCGTCCGTGGTCTCCAGGCCGTGGCCGCCCTCCGCGAGCGCGACCAGCGCGGCCACCGGGACCGTCAGCACCTGCTTGGCCTCCCGGCCCACGTACTCGACGGTGACGGGTCCGCTCTCCAACTGCCCCAGCGCCTTCTGGTCCTTGATCGTGACGGTCACCGGTACGGTCGCCGACGTCTCGCCGGAGCCCGCCTCGCCTCCCTCGGGCGCGGTCGCCTCCTTGCCGACCGAGGCAACCTCGCCCCGCGCCGCCGCGCCGTCCGGCAGCCGTACTGTGACGGCCGTGCCGCGTACGGCCCAACTCGCTTCCGCCGCTGAGGCGTTGACCACGACCTTCCGCGTCGAGCCGGTGTACGAGAGGGTGTTCTCGCCGACGGCCCCGCCGAGCCGGACGCCCGGGTGGCCGATCCGCACCTTGCCGGCGGAGTAGATGACGTCCCCGATGCCGACCGTGCCGGTCTGCGGCTCGCCGAGCGCCTTCTGCCAGCGCTTGACCGCCGCCGCGGTGCCGGCGGTGAAGGTCTCGTCCACGGTGAAGCCGGAGTAGCCGAGCGCGGCCAGGTTGGTCTCGAACTGGAGGACGTCCATGCCGGTGAGCTCGGTCGCGGCGTCGGTCGCCGCGGCCGACGGGGTGGCGCTCGGGGCTGCCGACTTGGCGTCGGTGCCGCCGTCCGACCCCTGCTCCGCCTGAGCCTCCCCCGACTCCGACTCCGACTCCGACGTGCCGGACCCCAGTCCCAGATCCCGGTACATGGGCAGGCTCCCGTACAGGAGCACCACCGGGCGGTCGTCGACGCGCAGCAGCGCGTCCCCGCGCTTCACCGACGCCCCCGTCTCGGGCAGCCAGGTCACGGTCCCCGTCGCCTTGACCGGCAGCGGTATCTCCGTGCCGTATCCCAACTGTCCGTCCACGGTGGTGCGTTCGGTCAGCGTGGACCGGGTGACCGGGACGAGCGAACCGGCCCGGGACGGCGCACTCGGCTCCTCGTCCCCGCCGCCCCCGAGCCCCAGCGCCCCGACCACGGAGACAGCGGCCACGAGGACCATGGCCGAGACGATCAAGGCCGTACGTCGACGCCGTACGCCCGGCGCCGGCGCGGGAGCCGTCCCGGGCTCGTCGTCGATCTGTGGCACCGTCTCCGTCATGATCAGCCCTTGCCCGGGCTCGCGTCGGCCGGGACTCCGACGATCGGCCCGCAGATCCGGATGGCCCGCTTCGCGGAGGCGGAGCTCTGGTCCCACTCGCCCTGCCCGAGACCGTCGGGGCCGGGGTCGGGGAAGTCGGCGGCGCCGTTCTTCTGCATGCACTCGGCGTACTCGAGCTTCACCTTGATCTGCTCGGGAGACAGGGAGGGCTGGTTGCCGTTCTCGACGCTCTCGGGGACGGCGACCTGATACTTGGCGCACTGCTCGGTGGCCGTCCTGAACTTCGGGTTCTTCTTCAGGGCGAGCACGTCGTCACCGCCCCCGAAGTCGATGTTCCCCTTGGCGTCCGGGTCCGGTGCGTCGATCCCGTTGTCCCGCAGGCACTTCACATAGGTGCGCTGCGCCTCGACGTACGCGGCCACGTCGTCCCCGCCGGCCTGCGCGCTCGCCGTACCGGACGCCTTGGCCGTGCCGCCCGCGGCCGTCGGGACCTTCGACCCGCCGTCGCCGCCGCCGCACCCGGCCACCGCGAAGGCCGCGACCGAGGCCGCGACGGCCAGCAGTACCCGATTCACCCTCATCGGTTCTCCCCCACTCCTGTCGGACCCGACCGCCACCGCGGCAGGCAGGCCGATCGTAGGAAGGGGATGATGAAGAACTCTTGAAGAACCTGTCCGCCGACGATGCGGCCCGGAATCGGCCGACCTGCGGCTGCCGCATACGACAACGGGCCCGCCCCCGGAATCCGGGGGCGGGCCCTCTGTGTCCTCGCGGTGGCACCGCCATGCAGCACCGCGAGGGGTCAATGAGGCCCTCGGCTCAGCCGAAGCGGCCGGAGATGTAGTCCTCCGTGGCCTGGACCGACGGGTTGGAGAAGATGCGCTCCGTCTCGTCGATCTCGATCAGCTTGCCGGGCTGGCCGACGGCCGCCAGGTTGAAGAAAGCCGTGCGGTCGGAGACACGGGCGGCCTGCTGCATGTTGTGCGTCACGATGACGATCGTGAAGCGCTCCTTCAGCTCACCGATCAGGTCCTCGATGGCGAGGGTCGAGATGGGGTCCAGGGCCGAGCAGGGCTCGTCCATCAGCAGGACCTTGGGCTCGACCGCGATCGCCCGCGCGATGCACAGACGCTGCTGCTGACCACCGGACAGGCCCGAACCCGGCTTGTTCAGGCGGTCCTTGACCTCGTTCCAGAGGTTCGCGCCCTTGAGGGACTTCTCGACGACGTCCGCCAGCTCGGACTTCTTGTACGAGCCGTTCAGGCGCAGCCCCGCCGCCACGTTGTCGAAGATCGACATCGTGGGAAACGGGTTCGGGCGCTGGAAGACCATGCCGACCTCGCGGCGCACGGACACGGGGTCTATGCCCTGGCCGTACAGGTCCTCGTCGTCGAGGAGCACCTTGCCCTCGACCCGGCCGCCCGAGGTGACCTCGTGCATACGGTTCAGCGTGCGCAGGAAGGTCGACTTGCCGCAGCCGGAGGGGCCGATGAAGGCCGTCACCGAGCGGGGCTCGACCGTCATCGAGATGTCTTCGATCGCCTTGTGGGAGCCGTAGTAGGCGGTCAGCCCACTTACGTCGATTCGCTTGGCCATGACTACTTCACTTCCAGATCTTCGGTCGCTGTATGGCCGCGTCAGCGACCGGTCTTCGGGGCCTTCCAGCGGGCGATCCCGCGAGCCACCAGGTTGAGGATCATCACGAAGGCGATCAGGGTCAGGGACGCCGCCCACGCTCGGTCGTACGCCGCACCGGCACCCGCGCTGTTCGCGTACTGCTGGTAGATGTACAGCGGCAGCGACTGCTGCGCACCTTCGAACGGGTTGGAGTTGATGAGCGAGTTCCCCCAGACCAGGAGGAGCACCGGGGCGGTCTCGCCCGCGATACGCGCGATCGCCAGCATGATGCCGGTCGTGATGCCGCCGATCGAGGTCGGCAGGACCACCTTCAGGATGGTGCGCCACTTCGGGACGCCGAGCGCCAGGGACGCCTCGCGCAGCTCGTTCGGGACGAGCTTGAGCATCTCCTCCGTGGAACGGACGACGACCGGCATCATCAGGATGGCCAGCGCGAGCGAGCCGGCGAAGCCGAAGGGCTGCATGTCGGCCATCAGCATGATCGACAGGATGAACAGGCCCGCGACGATCGACGGGATACCGGTCATCACGTCGACGAAGAAGGTGACGGACTTGGCGAGCTTGCCGCGGCCGTACTCCACCAGGTAGACGGCGGTGAGCACACCGATCGGCGCGGCGATGACCGTGGCGAGGGCGACCTGCTCCAGGCTGCCGAGGATGGCGTGGTAGATGCCACCGCCCGGCTCGGAGTCGGAGATCAGGCCCATGGAGTGGCTCAGGAAGTAGAAGTCGAGGACCTTCACACCGCGCGAGACGGTCGACCACACCAGGGAGACCAGCGGGATCAGGGCGAGCAGGAAGGCGACCCAGACCAGAGCGGTCGCGACCCGGTCCTTGGCCTGGCGGCGGCCCTCCACGCGGGCGGCGATCCCGTACGTACCGCCGATGAAGAGGATCGCGGCGATCAGGGCCCACTGGATGCTGCTGTCCAGACCGGCGGCCGCGCTGATGCCGAGACCGAGGGCGACGGAGCCGACGGCGATGGCGTACGGGGCCCACTTGGGAAGGCTGGCGCCACGCAGGGTGCTGGGGCGCTTTTCGGCGATGACGGCGTTGCTCATGCGTTGGCCCCCGAGTACTCCGCGCGGCGGGCGATGATCACGCGGGCCGCGCCGTTGACCAGCAGGGTGATGACGAACAGGACCAGACCGGAGGCGATCAGCGCGTCCCGGCCCGTCTCGCTGGCCTCACCGAACTTGCTGGCGATGTTCTGGGCGAAGGTGCCGCCGCCCGGGTCGAGCAGGCTGCTCTGGATGTCGAAGGTCGGCGAGAGCACGGTCGCGACGGCCATCGTCTCGCCGAGCGCACGGCCGAGGCCGAGCATCGAGGCGGAGATCACACCGGAGCGGCCGAAGGGGATGACCGCCATGCGGATCACCTCCCAGCGGGTGGCGCCGAGCGCCAGGGCCGCCTCCTCGTGCATCTGCGGGACCTGGCGGAAGACCTCGCGGCTCACGTTGGTGATGATCGGCAGGATCATGATCGCGAGCAGTACGCCGACGGTGAGCATCGAGCGGGGCGCGCCGCCCTGCCAGGAGAAGATGCCGGTCCAGCCGAGGTAGTCGTTCAGCCAGCCGAAGAGGCCGTTCATGTGAGGGACGAGGATCAGGGCGCCCCAGAGGCCGTAGACGATGGACGGCACGGCGGCGAGCAGATCGATCACGTAGGCGATGGGACCGCTCAGCCTGCGCGGGGCGTAGTGCGTGAGGAACAGCGCGATGGCGACCGCGATCGGGACCGCGATGGCCATGGCGACGATCGAGGAGACGATCGTGCCGAAGGCGAGGACCGCGATACCGAACTTCGGCGGGACGAGCTGGGTGTTCCACTCGAAGGCGGTGAAGAAGTTGGCCTCGTCCTTGCTGATCGCGATCGAGGCGCGATAGGTGAGGAAGACCGCGATCGCGGCCATGATCACCAACAGCAGGATGCCCGACCCGCGGGAGAGACCGAGGAAGATCCGGTCACCGGGTCGGGTGGCGCCACGGGCCGCGCGCTTCTGCTCGGCCGTGGGGGGCTGGGGGGTGGGGGGAGGAGTGTCTGTTATCTGTGTCGTGTCCATCGGGTTCTCCGGTCTGCGGAGCCGTACGTGCTGTGCGGCTCCTGGCGGCGGTGCACCGGACGGTGCGGTCCGGTCCGGGACCCGCAAGCCCCGGACCGGACTGCACACTCAGGTCAGCTCAGGCCCTCGATGGTGGTGCGGACCTTGGCGATGATGTCGTCGGGGATCGGCGCGTAGTCGTTGGCCTCCAGGACGCTCTGGCCGTCCTCGGAGGCGATGTAGCGCAGGAACGCCTTGGTACCGGCCAGGGTGTCGGCCTTGTTGCCCTTGTCGCAAGCGATCTCGTAGGTCACCAGGACCATCGGGTAGGCGCCGTCGGCCTTGGTGCCGTAGTTCAGCTTCAGCGCCAGGTCCGAGCCGGTGCCGACGACCTTGGCCTCGGCGATGGCCTTGGTGGCGTTGGCGACGGTGGCCTCGACCGGGGCGGCGGCACCGGTGTCGAGGGAGACCGGCTTGATGCCGTCCTTGGCGTAGGAGAGCTCGAAGTAGCCGATGGCGCCGTTGGTCTGCTTGACCTGCTGGGCCACACCCGAGGAGCCGGACGCCGACTGGCCGCCCTTGGCCTGCCAGGCCTTGCCGCCCTCGTACGGGAAGGAGTCCTTGGCCTGGTCGATCAGGTACTTGGTGAAGTTGTCCGTGGTGCCGGACTCGTCCGAGCGGTGGAACGCCTGGATCTTCAGGTCCGGAAGGGTGACGTCCTTGTTCAGAGCCTTGATCGCCGGGTCGTTCCAGTTGGTGATCTGGTTGTTGAAGATCTTGGCGAGCGTCTCGGCGTTCAGCGTGAGCTTGTCGACGCCGGAAACGTTGAAGCCGACCGCGATCGGGCCGCCGACCATCGGAAGGTCGATCGCCTGGCCGCCGGAGCAGACGCTCTTGGAGGCGGTGACCTCTTCCGGCTTCAGCGCGGAGTCGGAGCCGGCGAAGGCGACCTGGCCGTTGGTGAACGCGGTGATGCCCGCGCCGGAACCACTGCCCTTGTAGTTGATCTGCACACCACACGCGGCGGTGAACTGCTTGACCCAGGCGTCGATCGCGTTCTTCTGCGCGGAAGAGCCGTCGGCGAGCAGCTGGCCCTTGGCGTCGTCACACTTGATGTTGCCCGCGGCCGCCGTCGCGGACGCGCTGCTGCCGCTGCCGTCGCTGGTGTCGTCGGAGCCGCACGCCGTGAGGGCCAGGGCGCCGGAGACGGCGAGAGCACCGAAGGCGAGGGCCCGCCGGTTCTTGCGCTGAAGCTTCACTTGAGTTCCTTCCGGGAGCCGCCGTCCTGAATCCGGCGGCGTGCGCGAAGTCTGGGTGATACGGATGCGCATTCGAGACGCACCACGCATCGCGTAAGGCCGAAATTAGGCAGATCAGGTGAAGGCGTTTATGGCCGGAAGTGAACGGCGGGTGAACCCCTGCAGAAGGTGCGGTGAGGTCACGGAACGCTTACGTCGAGGGCACAGTGTGATTCCGGAACCCACGCGGGAACCCGCGCCCCCTCAGTACCGTCTCGTTCCACGGAAGCCGACGAGGCCGACGAAAGGCACGGACACATGGAACGGCGTACGTTCATCGGGGGCGGCGCGGCCGCGCTCGCCGCGGTTGGCACGGCCGCGTGCGAAAACGGCGGAAGCGCCGACGCCACGCAGAGCACCGTCGCCCGGTCCCTCTCCTCCCGTACGCCCGCCGCGGCCGCCGCGAACTGGTCAGCCCTCGCCCGCGACCTGGACGGCGCCCTGGCCCGCCCCGGCGACTCCGACTGGGCGACCGCCCGCCAGCTCTACAACACCCGCTTCGACTCGCTGAAGCCCGCGGCGGTGGCGTACGTGGCGAACACGGACGACATCCGCACCGCGCTCGCCTACGCCCGCGCCCACGACATCCGGGTGGCGATCCGCAACGGCGGCCACTCGTACGCCGGCTGGTCCTCGGGAAACAACCGGCTGATCGTCGATGTCTCCAGGCTGAACCGCGTCCGCGCCTCGGGCGGCACCGCCGTGGTCGGCGCCGGCGCCAAGCTGATCGACGTCTACCGGGCCCTCACCGCCAAGGGCGTGACGATCCCGGCCGGCTCGTGCCCGACGGTCGGCGTCTCCGGTCTCACCCTGGGCGGCGGCCACGGCGTGGCTTCCCGGGCCTACGGACTGACCTGCGACAACCTCACCCAGGCGACGCTGATAACGGCCGACGGCAAGCAGCTCACCGCGAACGCCACCACCAACAAGGACCTGTTCTGGGCGCTGCGCGGCGCGGGCAACGGCAATTTCGGCGTGGTGACCGAACTGCACTTCAGGACCCACCCGGCCCCGCAGGGCGTGACCGCGTACGCGACCTGGCCCTGGTCGAAGGCGGCCGCCGTGGTGAGGGCGTGGCAGGAGTGGGGTCCCGGCCAGCCCGACGAGATCTGGTCCTCCTGCCATCTGGAGAACGGCGGCTCGCCCTCCGTGGCGGTCGCCGCGTTCTCCATGGGCACCTACGGCGAGCTCCAGAACGCGCTCGACCGCCTGGCCGACCGGATCGGCTCACCTGCCCGCAGCGTCACGCTCCGGCGGCACTCCTACGAGAGCGCGATGGAGGCGTACGCGGGCTGCTCGTCCTTCTCCACGGACGCCAAGTGCCACCTGCCCGGCTCCACCCCGGGCCGCTCCCCCCAGGGCGCCCTCGGCCGCGAGACCTACGCGGCCCGCTCGGACTTCTTCGACCGCTCGATCTCGGCCGCCGGCATCCAGACCCTCCTGAAGCAGATCACCTCGGTCCGGGGCGGCTCGGGCAGCATCGCCCTGACCGCCCTCGGCGGAGCGGTCAACCGCGTCTCCCCCACGGCCACGGCCTTCGTCCACCGCCGCTCCCGCATGCTGGCCCAGTACATAGCGTCCTGGAAGGCGGGAACCACGGGTTCGACGGCCCAGAGCTGGCTGACGGGGGCCCACAACGCGATGAAGCCCTACGCCTCGGGAGCGGCGTACCAGAACTACACGGACCCGACGCTGAAGGACTGGCGGAAGGCGTACTACGGCGACGCGGCGAGCAAGCTGGCAAAGCTGAAGAAGCAGTACGACCCGCAGGCGTTCTTCACGTACCCGCAGTCGCTGTAGGTCCTTCTACGCGGCCAGGTCCCTCTCGGAAGCCGCGGCCTCCTGCCGGGCCCCGGGAATCACCGGGGCCCCCCGCTCGACCCCTCGTGCGCGCACGATCCACGCCCCCTTCGACGACCCCTCCACCGCCTTCATGACCGGCGCGAGAAGGGCCATCGCAAGCGGGGACAGCAGCAGAGCCACAGCGGTACCGAGCGCGAACCCGCCGATGACATCCGTCGGATAGTGCACACCCATATAAACCCGGCAAAACCCTTCGAGCAGCGCGAGCGCAATGCCGAAGAGACCGAACTTCCGATGGGCCACGAACAAGCCGACCGCCATCGCCATGGTGATCGTCGCGTGGTCGCTCACAAACGAATAGTCGGTCTTGCCGGAGACCAGAACCTCAAGTCCCTCGTGCGTCCGGAAGGGCCGGGGCCGCTCGACGAACCCCCTTATGGGCACGTTGACCAGCACTGCGATCGCGGCAGCCAACGGCGCCCACACCAGCGCGGCCACGGACCCCGCCGCGTCCTCACCGCCACGCCGCCGCACGGACCACCAGCACCACACGACGAGCAGGACCATGCCCAGCAGGATGCCGTACTCCCCGACATACTCCATGACCCGGTCGAACCAGTGCGGGGCGTCCTTGGCCAGGCCGTTGATGTCGTAGAGCAGGTCGACGTCGGGGTTCGACCCGGATTCGGCGAGAACAGCCATGGTCCTGCGGCCCCTTCGTCGTCTTTCCCGGCGTACCCATGTGCGCTCGGCTACGCCCTCAGGAACGCACGGCTCCTGTTAATACGTTCCACACTCCACTGAATGATCACGCAGACGTTATCGAAGAGAGACACATCGCCGCAGCTCAGGGGGTGGGTTTCACGTTCCGTCACACCGTCGTGGGCAATGCTTTCGCGCCATCTTCGGTGACCCGCGTGGCACCGAAGTACTCAGAAGTGTCGATCGGGTCGAACCGGATCACAGCACCTGTTCTCGGCGCGTCGATCATGTACCCGCCGCCCACATAAATCCCTACATGGTGGATGGCGCGCGAGTTGGTGAGGTCCTTGGAGAAGAACACCAGATCCCCCGGCAACAGTTCACTTCTGGCCGGATGCGGGCCCGCGTTGTACTGGTCGTTCGCAACGCGCGGCAGCGTGATCCCCACACTCTCGTACGAGGCCTGCGTCAGCCCGGAACAGTCGAAGCGTCCGCCCTGCGCAGCGGTACCGGTACCGCCCCACAGATAAGGCGTCCCGAGCTTCTTCTGCGCGTAATAGATGGCACCGGCGGCCTGCCTGGAGGGATCGACGCGGGTCGTCGGCGCGGCGAAGCTCTCCTCCAGAGTCGTGATGGTCTTCACGTAGTTCTGGGTTTCCGTGTACGGCGGCACGCCCCCGTACTTGATGACCGCGTAGGCGCCCGCGTTGTAGGAGGCGAGCATGTTGGCGGTGATGTTCCCGGGAACGTCCTTCACATAGGACGCGAGCTTGCAGTCGTACGAAGCCGCCGAGGGAATCGCGTCATTGGGATCCCAGACGTCCTTGTCGCCGTCCCCGTCCCCGTCGACCCCGTGCGTGGCCCAGGTCCCGGGAATGAACTGCGCTATTCCCTGTGCCGCCGCGGCGCTCTGGGCCTTCGGGTTGAATCCGCTCTCCTGGTAGAGCTGGGCGGCGAGCAGGGCCGGGTTGATGGCGGGGCAGAGGTTGCCCCACTTCTGCACGAGGGGCTGGTACGCGGCCGGAACGGCCCCCTTGGCCAGGGACTTGGCGGCCCCGCCCACGCCGTTCGCGAGATTCCCGGCGACGACGTAGACCCCCACGACGAGCAGCATCACGAAGCTGAGCCCCGCTCCGAGAGCGGCGCCCGCCACGAGCCACGCCTTACGCACCGTCAACCGCCCCTCGGACACTGGGAGTACGCCCGCGCCAGTTTATGAGCTTTCCCCGACGGAAACCGCGGTACTCGGGGGGCGGCACAAAGATCAGCAGACCGCGTCCCGGTAGAGCGCGGCGGCCTCCGCCCCGAGCACCACGCTGTAGGACACGTCGGCCGTCGCCCCGCCCTGCTCGTGCCCGCCCAGCACCCCCACGACCTGCCCGTCCCCGTTCACCCAGGGACTGCCGCTGGTACCGCCGGTGAACCCGGGACACTCGATCCGCTGCTGCGTACGGCTGTGCGCGATCGGCTTGTTGGTGCAGCCGATCGGCACGTTCCGGGCGGAGGGATACCCGGTGACGGTGACGGCGGTGGCCCCGGTGGCGGTGCCGGTCACGAACCGGTTCCCGCCGACGGCGTCCTGGACGTCCCCCTCGACCCTGGCGAAGGCGACGTCGCTGTCCTCGTCCTGCGCCCTGGACCACCCCGCGGGCATGTACCGCTTCCCTACCTTCCACCTGCCGTACGGTGCCCGGCCGTCCCGGTATCCGGGCACGAACACGAGGTCGCCGTCGCTGTCGTCGAGACAGTGCGCGGCGCTGACGATGAGATCCCGGTGCGGGCTGCGGACGACGGAGGCGGTGCAGAAGTGCTGCGTGCCGTCGAACAGGGCGCCCACGCGGGCGTTCTGCGGGATGGCCGCGGCGACCGTCGTCACCCCGAAGGGCCCTGTCCCGTCGTCGGCGACCGCTTCGGAGGCCGAGGTGACGGTGAGCAGAACGACGACGACGTGGAGAGCGAGACGTGGCGTGCGCTTCATCGGACGTGAGCATTCCGCACGAAGGTGAGAAACGCGTCAACCGGCCGCCGCGTGGAGACTGCGCCCGTGGGCACCCAGAGCCACGTCTTCGACGGCTTCGAGCTGACCCGCCGCGAGGGCGAGGACGGCGTCCGGCTGCGCGTCCGACACGGCGGCAGCGGTCCCGCCGTACTGCACGCCACCTGGCACCGGGTCGCCCCGCTGCCGGCCGCGGCGGGCCGCACGGTGGTCTGCCCCGAACTGCGCGGCTACGGCGGGTCCGAGAAGCCCGCGACCGACCAGCAACACCGTCCGTACTCCAAGCGCGCCATGGCCGGTGACTGCATGGCGGTCATGCGCCGACTCGGGCACGAGCGGTTCGCGGTCGTCGGGCACGACCGGGGCGCGTCAGCGTGCTGAAAGCCGTACCCATCGGTAAGGCCCTGCGACGCTGCGACGCCGGAGTCGCCGCGAGCTGGTGGCACCGGTTCTTCCGCGGCCAGACGGACAAGCCCGCCGAACGCGTCATCAACGCCGCCCCCGACGCCTGGTACCGGGCCGCTCCCGAGCGGATGGGAGCCGAGGCGTACGAGGACCACCGGCGCGCGATCCATGACCCGGCCACCGTGCACGCCATGTGCGAGGACCACCGGGCGGGCCTCGGTGTCGACCGGGACCACGACGACGCCGACCGACGGTCCGGCCGCCGCATCGAGCGCCCGCTGCAGGTCCTGTGGGCCACCCGGGACGACATGGCCCGCCTCTACGGCGATGTCCTGGGCGTCTGGCGCGACTGGGCGGTCGCCGACGCACTGCTCCCGTTCCGGGAGAGCCTCGGGCCCGCGTCCCGGCCGTCCCGAGGTGCCGCACGTTCAGCCCCGCGTCCCCACACCCTGTGGAAAACGCGTCCCGGTCAGCTCCTCCGACACCGTCCACAGCCGCCGTGCAGCGGCCGGGTCACTCGCCGCGGCGCTGCGGCCGACCAGCGTCGGCGCTCCCCGTGACTCCCCGAGGCCGTCCGGGCCCACATAGCTCGCCCCCGGCAGGTCCTGCGTCGCCGCGTACAGCGTCGGCAGGGCGCCCGCGCTGTCGTCCTGGGCCATGAACCGGTTGCCGATCCGCAGGAAGCCACGCATCAGCGGGTTCGCCGCGTGGCTCTGGAGGTTGGTCTTCGCGTACCCGGGGTGGGCGGCCGTGGCACGGACCCTGGAGCCCGACTCCGTGAGGCGGCGCTGGAGTTCCAGCGTGAACAGCAGGTTGGCCAGCTTCGACTGGGCGTAGGCGCGGGTCGGCCGGTAGTTCGCCGTTTGGTTCAGGTCGTCGAAGTCGATCACCCCGCTGCCACCGCGGTGGAGCCCCGAGGACACCGTCACCACCCGGTCCGTGACATACGGCAGCAGCAGGTTCGTCAGCGCGAAGTGGCCGAGATGGTTGGTGCCGAACTGCTTCTCGAAGCCGTCCGCCGTCAGCTGCTGCGGGATCATCATCACGCCCGCGTTGTTGATCAGCAGGTCCAGCGGGCGGTCCCAGCCGGTCGCGAACTCCCGCACCGAGGACAGGTCCGCCAGGTCCAGACGCCGGACCTCCGTGCTGCCGTTCACGGTCCTCGCCGCCGCCTCGCCGCGCTCGGGGTCCCGTACGGCGAACACGACGTGCGCGCCCGCCCCGGCCAGGGCCTCGGCGGCCCGGAGTCCGATACCGCTGTTCGCCCCGGTGACCACCGCTGTGCGGCCGGTCTGGTCGGGGAGGCGGATCGCGTTCCACTTCTGCTGCTTGTCGGTAGCCATGCCCCGAATGTAGACGCTGCCAACAATGCTGTCAATGACAACAATGCTGGCGTCGTCTACATCCGGATACGATGGCGCCCATGCCAGCCGAGATGCCCGGGACCCGCCCCTACCACCACGGAGACCTCCGCTCCGCCCTCCTCGCCGCCGCCGAGCGCACCCTGCGCGACAAGGGCGCCGCCGCCCTCTCCCTGCGCGAACTCGCCCGCGACCTCGGCGTCAGCCATGCCGCCCCCGGCCGGCACTTCAAGGACAAGCAGGCCCTGCTCAACGCCCTCGCCCTGGCCGGATACGACCGCATGGCCGAGGTCCTCGAAGCCGCCGACGAACCAGGACTGCCCCTCCAGGACCGCCTCACCACCCTCGCCCGGGCCTACCTCGGCTTCGCCATCGACAACGCCGAGCTCCTGGAGCTGATGTTCGCCCGCAAGCACGAGCCCGACGCCGCCGAACAGATGGCCGCCGCCATCGACCGCACGGTGGGCGCCCTGGAGCGGGCCGTCGCGGCCGCCCAGCAGCGGGGCGAGATCATCGACGGCGACCCCGAGCACCTCACCCTCGTCGTGGGCACCGCGCTCCACGGCCTCGCGTCCTTCGCCGTCACCGGCAAGTTCACCACCGAGGCCGCCATGGCCGCCGTGACGGAACTGGTCCATCACCTGATGCACGGCCTCAAGCCCCGCTGATCCGGAGCCCCGCCCCGCCGTCCCGCAGCACGCGGGAATTGTGTGCGACGCGTGCAGATGGTCAAGCCGCGGCCATGCCCCGCCCATCCGCCCGCCATTGATCAGCAATCCCCCAACACCCTTCGGTAAGGCGGGAGTCAGGATTCCGGAACCCGCCTTGTTGTCACGTACTCAACAAGGCGATGGTCTACGCGGGTCGCCGCCCCCACCGGGAACCTCACCGGTGGTCCCCCACCGCAGGCCTCTGCAACCACTCTCAGGAGGCTGTACGTTGCGTACTCCCAACACCCCCCACATATCCGGCAGATGGCGCCGGATCGGCTCCACCGCCGTGGCCACCGGCGCCCTCGTGTTCGCCGGACTCGGCACCGCCGCCCAGGCCACCGCGGCCACGCCCGACCACGTGAGCGCCAAGGCCGTCGCCACCGCCGTCGCCAAGGCCCATGTGCAGTACGAGAGCGCGTGTGACGCCACCCCCAAGAAGGGCTACGCCGCCTGCAACGCCCTGCGCGTCACCGGCGGCACCACCGCGTACATGGAGAAGCAGGCCGCGCTGAAGGGCGTGACTGCCAAGACCCTCAAGCCGAACGCCTCCTCCGCCACCCCGACCGGCTACGGCCCGAGCGACCTCCAGTCCGCCTACGGCCTGACCGACGCGGCCGCCTCCAACGGCTCGGGCGAGACCGTCGCCATCGTCGACGCCTACGACGACCCCAACGCCGAGGCCGACCTGGCCACCTACCGCGACTACTACGGCCTGCCGGCGTGCACCACCGCCAACGGCTGCTTCAAGAAGGTCAGCCAGACCGGCTCCACCACCTCCCTGCCCACCGCCGACAGCGGCTGGGCCGGTGAGATCTCCCTCGACCTCGACATGGTCTCCGCCATCGCCCCCAACGCCAACATCGTGCTGGTCGAGGCGAAGTCGTCGAGCATGGCCAACCTGGGCACGGCCGTGAACGAAGCCGTCAAGCTGGGCGCCAAGTTCGTCTCCAACTCCTACGGCGGCTCCGAGTCGTCGAGCGACACCTCGTACGACTCCTCGTACTTCAACCACCCCGGCGTCGCCATCACCGTCTCCGCCGGCGACTCCGGCTACGGCGCCGAGTACCCGGCCGCCTCCAGGTACGTCACCGCGGTCGGCGGAACCAAGCTCTCCACCTCCTCCACCTCCCGCGGCTGGACCGAGAGCGTCTGGAAGACCAGCTCCACCGAGGGCACCGGCTCCGGCTGCTCCGCCTACGACGCCAAGCCGTCCTGGCAGACCGACGCGAGCTGCACCAAGCGCATGATCGCCGACGTCTCGGCCGTGGCCGACCCGGCCACCGGAGTCTCCGTCTACGACTCCTACGGCGACGACGGCACGGGCTGGAACACCTACGGCGGCACCAGCGCCTCCGCCCCGATCATCGCGTCGGTGTACGCCCTCGCGGGCACCCCGGGAAGCAGCGACTACCCGGCCCAGTACCCCTATGCGGACACCTCGGCGCTCAACGACGTGACCTCGGGCAACAACGGCACCTGCTCCGTCAGCTACTACTGCAGCGCCACGTCGGGCTACGACGGCCCGACCGGCCTCGGCACCCCGCAGGGCCTGGACGCCTTCACCGGCTGACTCTCCGTCAACAAGCGGGCCGCGGTTTCCCCTTCCGCGGCCCGTTCGGCATGCCTGGTCCGCTCCGGGATAGCCTTCACCCGCAGAACGTCGGTGCCAGAAGCGTCGCAGGTCGAAACAGGGGTTAACGACGGAACCACACGACAGGTTCCGCTCAGGCCTCATTGCCCGGCGTGACCTGCCGTGATACACAGAGTGACCAGACAGTCGTTCGTACGAAACCCGCCCATCAATGCCGCCAAGTCGACATACGAGGGCGGAATTGTCAGCGACAATGAGGCCTGACCCCTGCACCCTCGCAGGGGAAGCAGAACTACCCACCAGGGGCGGTGACTTACATGTTCTTTGCGGCCGACAAGGGAGACATCAACACCATCATCGGCGGGATCGCTCCCGACTGGGGGCCCTTCGGGGCGCTGGGGACCGAAGCGAAGACGATGATCCAGGTCGTCATGGCAGTCGCCATCCTGCTTTGCCTCGGCATCGCCATCTGGGGCGCCGCGAAACAGCGCATCGGCGCCACGGCCCTGCGGGACACCTTCAGCGCGGAACAGGGCAAGGGCCTGATCGTCGCGGGCCTGACCGGAGTCTTCATCATCGGCTCCCTGGGCACGCTCTTCACTATCGTGTACGGCATGGCCGTATAGGCGTCGCGTCCGGTACACCCCCTCTACCCCACCCGTCCGCAGTGCCCACCGGCTGAGGTTGCGTTCCCTGATGTCGAGTCACCACACCGCACCCGCGCGGGAACCCGCGCGGCTACCGTCGTACTCCTACGCGTTTTCGTACGACGTCGAGGGGGCGTGAGCGGCATGAGTCTCGGAGACGACCAGGACGGCTCCGGCGGTTACGGCGGCACGGGCCAGACCCGCACCCGGTACCCGGAGGGCGGCGCCGACGTCTACGGCGGCGCCCGTCGGGGCGGCCGCTCGTCCTCCAGAAGCCTGGTCACCGTGGTCGGCGTCATCGTCCTCCTGATCGCCGCGATCGCCTTCGCGAACCGCGGAGGAGACGATTCCGCAAGCTCGGCGGAGGGGGCGGGGGGGCAGCCGAAGGCGACGACGACAGCGCCGAGCGGTACCAAGCCGGTTCAGTCCACCTCGGGCGCGATCCCCACGGGCTACGCGCACGACACCCAGGGAGCGCAGAGCGCGGCGGCGAACTACGCGGTGGCGCTGGGCTCGGCCGACATGTTCGACAAGGCCAAGCGCGACGCGATGCTCCAGGTCATCATCGCCCCCTCGCGTGTGGCCGCGTTCCAGTCGACCATGGACCGGGCCTACACCGCCGCCTTCAACAAGAACGTCGGGCTGAACGAGGACGGCTCCACACCCACCGGCTACACATTCGTGTCCCGTACGAGCCCGATCGGCACCAAGGCCACCGCGTCCTCCGGGAACAACGCGACCGTCGAGGTCTGGTGCAGCGGGCTCCTCGGGATGGCAGGCGAGAACTCCACGAACCCCGTCACCAACAGCTGGTTCACCGTCACCATGAAACTCGAGTGGGCGGCCGACGACTGGAAGGTCGTCACACAGTCCCAGAAGGAAGGCCCGGCGCCCGTCCCAGGCGACGACCCGGCCTCCAGCGCCGACGACATGGCGAAGGCCGTTGACGAGTACGGAGGGTTCACCTATGCGCGGTAATCGCTACGTACTCAAGACCGCCGCAGCGGTCACAGCTGTACAGACGGCCGCCGTGCTTCTGGCGACCCGTGCCTTCGCGGCCCCTTCACCTTCACCATCACCCTCGGCGAGTGACGGTGCCTGCGACCTGATCACCGGCACTGCTCGCGAGCTGTGCGAAAGCGACCGCAGCAGCAAGCAGAGCGGCGGGTCGATCAACGACGACCCCACCTCCACCCTCGACCCCATGTCCTCCCTGGCCAACAGCTGCGCCAAAGCCGCCGCCTGGACCATCGACAAGCTCAGCGAGGCCGTCAAGGACACCGCGAACGTCGACTTCACCAACCAGAAGTTCCTCCAGCAGTACGCCGTCGTCTTCGCGGCGTCGACCATCCTCACCCTCCTCCTGTGGCTGCTCGCAGTCGCCAAGCGCGCGGTGCGAGGCGTCCCCCTCACCACCGCCATCAGCGAGGCAATCGGCTTCCTCTGGCTGACCGTGCTCGCCTCCGCCTTCACCCCCCTGATCCTCTACACCGTCGTCTCCGCCACTGACGGCGTCTCAGAGGTCCTCGCGAAGGCCACCGGCGACCAGACCGACACGTTCTTCGGCACCTTCTCCGGCGCCCTGGAAAAGGGCAACGACATCGGCGGCGGCCCGATCATGCTCATCGTCGTGTCACTCGTGAGCATCCTCGCCGCCGGAGTCCTCTGGCTGGAGCTCGTCATCCGCGCCGCCCTGCTCTACGTCGGCGCCCTCCTCGGCACCGTCGTCTACGCCGGCATCGTCGACAAGAACCTCTGGGGCCACGTCCGCCGCTGGGCCGGCATCATGATCGCGGTGATCCTGGTCAAACCGGTCATCGTCATCGTGCTGGGCCTCGCCGGCGCGCTCTCCTCCGACGACGGCCCCGACGCCTTCTCCGCCGTGGTCTCCGGCCTCGCGATCATCCTGCTCGCCATCTTCGCCAGCGCGATGATCTACCGTTTCGTCCCCGGCTTCGGCGACGAGATCGCCGGCTCCCGCAACAACCGCATCATGCAGGGCGCCGAGGGCAAGGCCGCCGCGGTCATCAGCTCCCCGGCCACCCTGGTCGCCCAGGGCATCAAGACCCACAGCACCCGGGCCGACAACAACGGTCAGTCCTCCGGAGGATCGGGCGCCCGCCCCAGCAACCCGGCGTCCGGCGGCGTCGCCGCGCACAGCTCGCGCACCCCGAACAGCGGCGGCGGATCTGTCCCCTCCGCCGCTCCCGCCCCCCGTTCGAGCAACCCGGTGAACACCCCGCACGCCAGCAACAACCGCAACAGCAGCAGCAACAGCACAGGAGGTGACGGGCGTTGACGACCGAGTCCCACGTGTCGCATACGGTCACGCCCCGCCGTACATATCTGATCGGCCGCGCCCGGCCGAACGCGATCGTCGGCCGCAACCGTGAGTCCGGCGAGATCACACTGATCATCGCGGGCGCGTTCCTCGGCATGATGTGCGGGCTCCTCGTCCCGGTGCTCTCCCTGCGCATCGTGCTGCTGATGGGCTTCCCCCTCATCGCGCTGGCCGCGGTCTACGTGCCGTACAAGCGCCGCACCTTCTACAAGTGGTTCGAGATCAACCGCAGTTACAAGCGCACCCTGCGCCAGGGCACCACCTACCGCTCCTCCGTGATGGAGGCCGGCACCCGCGTCGACGGCCGCGAGGTCGAGGTCGGCCCACCGCCCGGCATCGGCCGGATCAACTGGCTGGCCGCCCCGTTCGGGCCCGACGAGATCGCCGTACTGCTGCACGCGGACCGCCGGACCGTCACCGCCGCCATCGAGATCGAGGGCCCCGGCGTCGGCCTGCGCGACTCCGAGGACCAGGAGGCCCTCGTCGACCGCTTCGGCACCCTGCTCAAGCACGTCGCCAACGGCGACGGCTTCGTCACCCGCATCCAGATGCTCGCCCGCACCCTGCCCGCGGACCCCGACGCCCACGCCAAGGACGTCGCCGTACGCGGGGACGACAAGGCGCTGCCCTGGTTGCAGACCTCGTACGACCAACTGCAGTCGATGGTGTCCACCAGCAGCGAGCAGCACCGCGCCTACCTCGTCGCCTGCATGCAGTACAACCGCGAACTCGCCGCCGAGGCCCAGGCGATGGCCCGTGCCGCGCGCCCCCACAACGGCCGCAAGCTCGACCGGGACGCCGGCCTCGCGGTCGTCATGGCCCGCGAGTTGACCGACATCTGCTCGCGACTGCAAGAGGCGGACATCCGCGTCCGGCAGCCCCTCGGCCAGGGCCGGCTGGCGTCGCTGATCCACTCCATGTACGACCCCGACCACCCCATCGACCACATCCAGGCGATGACCAAGCGCAACGCCTGGCCGGCCGAACTCGACGCCATGGAACCGACGTTCCTCCAGGCGAAGACCCGGGAGTCCAGCACGCGCGCGCCCTGGTGCCATGCCACCGCCTGGGTCAAGGAGTGGCCGATGACCCCGGTGGGCGTCAACTTCCTGGCGCCCCTGCTCGTCCACACCCCGGACGTCATCCGCACGGTCGCCGTCACGATGGACCTCGAACCCACCGAGATCGCCATCGAGCGCATGCTGACGGAGAAGACCAACGACGACGCGGAGGCGAGCCGCGCCGCCAAGATGAACCGGACCGTGGACCCCCGGGACATCGCCGCCCACAACCGTCTCGACCAGCGCGGCGAGGACCTCGCCAGCGGCGCGGCGGGCGTCAACCTGGTCGGCTACATCACCGTGTCCTCCCGCAACCCCGAGGCCCTGGCCCGCGACAAGCGGACCATCCGGGCCTCGGCCGGAAAGTCGTACCTGAAGCTGGAGTGGTGCGACCGCGAGCACCACCGCGCGTTCGTGAACACCCTCCCGTTCGCCACCGGCATCCGAAGGTAGGGGCTGAGCTCATGCGGGATCCGCTGTCCGTCCTGACCGACGCCTTCACGTCCTTCCTCTTCGGAAAGGTCGAGACGACCCGCCTGCCGGTCCGTACCTCCACCGGCCAGGCGCAGGCGGTCTACCTCCCGACCGCCGCGCCGGGCCTCGGCGACTCGGGCGTGATCATCGGCCGCGAGGTCTACTCCGGCAAGGGCTACATCTACGACCCCTTCCAGCTCTACGGCCAGCAGCTGCCCGCTCCTCACTGGCTGGTCCTGGGCGAGTCCGGCAACGGCAAGTCGGCGCTCGAAAAGACGTACGTCCTACGCCAGTTGCGCTTCCGCGACCGCCAGGTCGTCGTCCTCGACGCCCAGGGCGAGGACGGCGCGGGCGAATGGAACCTCATCGCGCAGGAGCTGGGGATAACTCCCATCCGGCTCGACCCGATGGCAGCCCTGGACCAGGGCATCCGCCTCAACCCCCTGGACCCGGCGATCACCACGACCGGCCAGCTCGCCCTGCTGCGGACCATCATCGAGGTCGCGATGGGCCACGGCCTTGACGAGCGCTCCGGCTTCGCCCTGAAGGTCGCGCACGCCTACGTCAACGAGACGATCGTGGACCGCCAGCCGATCCTCACGGACATCGTGGAGCAGCTACGGCACCCCGAGCCCGAGTCGGCCGAGGCGATGAACGTCGACATAGAGGACGTACGCGCATGGGGCCTCGACGTCGCCCTGGTCCTGGACCGCCTGGTCGACGGTGACCTGCGGGGCATGTTCGACGGCCCGACGACGGTCGGCATCGATCTCGACGCGCCGCTGATCGTCTTCGATTTGTCCCACATCGACCGCAACTCCATCGCCATGCCCATCCTCATGGCGATCGTCGGTGTTTGGCTGGAACACACCTGGATCCGCCCCGACCGGAAGAAGCGCATCTTCCTGGTCGAGGAGGCCTGGCACATCATCAACAGCCCCTTCGTGGCCCAGCTGTTCCAGCGCCTGCTGAAGTTCGGCCGACGTCTCGGCCTGTCCTTCGTGGCGGTCGTCCACCACCTGTCCGACGTCGTGGACGGAGCGGCGGCGAAGGAGGCGGCGGCGATCCTGAAGATGGCGTCGACAAGGACGATCTACGCCCAAAAAGCGGACGAGGCAAGGGCCACGGGCCGCGTGCTGGGCCTGCCCCGCTGGGCGGTGGAGATCATCCCGACCCTCACTCCCGGCATCGCCGTCTGGGACGTCAACGGCAATGTCCAGGTGGTCAAACACCTGGTCACCGAAACGGAACGGCCACTGGTCTTCACCGACCGCGCTATGACGGAGTCCTCCGCCGACCACGAGCTCGCCGACGACGCCCTGCGGGCCGCGGAGTTGGAGGCCGAGGAGCGGGCGGCTGCCTTCGTGGAACAGCACATGGGCGACTCCGAGTCGACGGTGGCGTAGGAGGGGGCAGTGGTGAGACCGGACGACCGCCGTCACCAGGACGGCCAAGGAGGCGTCCCCGACGGGCTGTTGGTCGGCATACTCGCCTTCCTCCTCGGCATGACCCTGCTGGTCTGGTCGGCGACGGGCCTCGCGGGCTGGTTCGCCCACGGCGACTGGCCCCGGTCCGTCACCTTCACCCGTACCCCCGTGGCCATGCGCCACCTCATCGGCCACCCCCAGGACATCCCCGGCGCATGGCCCGACACCCCCACGGACCAGCTCTCCGGCTACGGCCTGGTCTGGGGTCTGTTCATCGGCCAGTTGATGGTCCTGGTCGTCCTGACGATCTTCGTGATGGGAACACTGGCCCGGTGGAGGGCGGTACGGGCGAGGACGAAGGCGGAGAAACTGGCGGCTCGGGCGCAGGAACGGCAGTCGGAGTCGGGCCCGACCCCCACGGAACCGTTCCACGAGGTACCGGCACCGAGACCGGCGACAGAGCCACAGCAGGCCGCCACGGCGCCACTTACTAAGCAGACGCAGCCATCCGCCACCGCGCACCTGCTCTCGGCCTCGCCCACGCAGCCGCAGCCGCAGCCGCAGCCGCAGCCGCAGCCGCCAACGGCGCTCCAGCCCCACGAGGGCCACCCGCACCCGACGACGAATGTCGTACGCGTGGGCGGGTGGGAAACATCTCGCGCCGAAGGCGCAATCCTCTACGCCCCACCGGCAACCCGCCATTCAACCGCAGCCCAGGCCATCAGGGACGCGGAAGGCCCCACCCTCGTAGTCACCTCGAACCCGACCCTGTGGGCGGACACCAAGGACGCCAGAGCCAAACTGGGCCCGGTCCACGTCTACGACCCCACCCACCTCTGCGACACCCCGGCCCGCCTCCACTGGTCCCCCACAACCGGCTGCGAGGACAAGGAAACAGCCAAGGCCCGAGCCCACGCCCTCCTCGCCCCGATCCGGCCCACCGCCAAGATCGACCAGGCCGTGGCCGACGTAGCCGAAACGCTCCTGCGCAGCTACCTCCACGCAGCGGCCATAGAAGCCCGCACCATCCGCCACGTCCACCGCTGGTGCCAGGGCACCCAGATCCAGGACGCCGTGCGAACCCTCCGCACCAGCCCGAAGGCGGCACCGGGCGCGGCCGGCGAGCTGGAGGCCGCCCTCACCGCCCACCCGGAACGCCGCGACATCGCCCAGGAGTTGACCAGCCGGGCCCTCTCCGCACTCTTCACCGTCAACGTCCGCGAGGCCTGCACTCCCAACCGAAATGATGCCCTCGCCTTGGATTCCTTCATCGACGAAGGGGGCACGCTTTATGTGGTGGGTGAATCGATCGAGGACCCCAGGACCAACCCGGGCGCGATGCCACTTCTGACGGCCCTCACCTCAAGCGTGGTCGAGCGTGGCCGGCGCATGGCCGAACGGTCATCCTCCGGTCGCCTCGACCCACCACTGACGCTCGTCCTGGACGACGTCGCAGCCGTGGCTCCGCTTCCCCAGCTCCCGGAGCTGCTGGCCGCCGGAGCGGACCGGGGGCTACCGACCCTGGCCCTGCTCCGGTCCCAGGAACAGGCCCGCACCCGCTGGCCGGACGCGGAACTGCCCGTGTAGTCAGGCGCGTTCGAGCACGAACTCCAACTCGGACTCTCCCGGAGCCGCGGCAAGCGGCACCACCACACCACTGGGCACGAAGCCGACCCGGCGATAGAACCGCTGCGCCCGCCCGTTGTCCTCGTGCACGATCAGCCGCACCCGCTCGGCCCCGTGCGCCCACGCCCATTCCAGGGCGGCGTCGAACAGCACATCGGTGAGCCCACTGCCACGCTCCTCGGGCCGCACGAAGACCCCGACGACATGCCCCTGCTTCCGCTCCACCGGAAATCCGGCCCAGTCCGTGGTCCCGGGCTCCTCCAGCAGCACGGTCACGGTCCCCACCCACTCCCCGCCCGGCGCCTCAGCAATGATCGTCTGAGCTCCGTCAGCCCCCTCCGCCCCCGAGGCCGTACGCTCCCGCCAGAACGAGTCGGGCCGACCGACCGCCTCCTCAAAGCTCTCCAGAAAGGCAAGAGGAGCAACCGGATCCTGAAGCGCCACAAGCCGCAACGCCTTGGCAGCGGGCCACTCGTGAGCACGAACGGACCGGATCATGTAACTCATGCGGGCAACAATAGTGCCCGGCTACGGCCCAATAAAGTCGATAAAACAGAAATCCCCCGTGCCGAATGGCACGGGGGATTTCTCAAAAATTGTTCGGCGGTGTCCTACTCTCCCACAGGGTCCCCCCTGCAGTACCATCGG
>NZ_JBJDQL010000005.1:0-40766 GCF_044903305.1 Streptomyces sp. NPDC019531
GTAGTCGAAGTCCTCCACCGCGTAACCCGGAGCCTCGTCGGCCACCGACACCGGCGTGGCCGGGCCACCGCCCGGCAGGACGGTCCAGGCCAGGGTGCCGGCGGCCAGAGCCGCCACAACTGTGCCTATAAGTCTCTTGCGCTGCGACTGTGCCGCAAATGTGGTACGCGACTTCATCACTTTCCTAAACTCGTTGCTTCCGAATCAATGCCAGAACGTGGTTCAAGGCAAACGTGAAGGAAATAGCCAAAGCCGCGAGTGCTTCCACATCGCTTTCCCCCGGCCTCGATGCCACATCGCTTCCGCAGGTTTGTCCACCCTCCAAAACCCATAAAACGGACGGCAGTTGGAGGTTCGGTGTGACGCTCGCCACACCCGGGAAGGGTTGTACGGCTTCTATAACGAAAAGACAAAGAATGCTTTTGAATTCGCGTAGCCGAATTGATTGCCCTGTGAACGCGCGTTGGTAGGGTCACGTCATTGCGCAGGCACCGCATAGACCCAACCGGGATCACACAGAAACCACGGGGAAAAACATATGCAGACGATCTTCTGGAGCCGCAGACGAGTCCTCGGCTCGCTCGCCGCTGTGACAGCCGTCGCCGCCGCGCCCCTGACGTGGGCGCCGGTGGCCCGCGCGGCCGACGCGGCAGCGACGACGGCCGATCCGCTCTCCCTGCCGAACACCGACCGGGCGAAGGTGGTCAGAGCCTGGATGACCGGCGGGAAGGCCACCAAGGCCGCGGCGGCCGACGCGCTCTTCGGCACCGAGACCGACATCAGTACCTTTATCGCCCAGACGCTGCCGACGGTGACGACGGAGGACAACCGCGTCGCGATCGCCAGCTACCTCTCCCGCTCCGGCAAGGGCCTGCGCCGCGAGGCCGTCGCCGCTCTCGACAGTGGCGACAGCGCCATCGCCGCCTTCCTCCAGGGCGGTTACGAGTCGGCTCTCCTGGAAGACCTTCAGGTGGCGACCGCCATCCTGTCGGCCACCGGCGGAAAGGCGGTCCAGCGCAAGGCGTCCGCGGCCCTGGACACGGGCACGCGGTCGGCGCTTGAGGCCTTCCTGACGGAGGGTCAGTACGCCGCCCGTCTGGAGGACTCCCAGCTCCTGGTCTCCGCCATGCTGGTCAACGCCGGGCCCGAGGTGCAGAAGTACGCGAACCGCGCCCTGAACGGCTCCGCGACGGACATCCAGTGGTTCCTCGACACCGGCCAGCACATCGCGCGCGCCCGCGACCAGGAGTCGGCGACCATCGAGGAACTCGTCGCGGTCGTCGACCGGGAGGGCAAGCGCGCCCAGGCCGAGACCGACCTGGCCGTCGAGGCGTCCGAGCGGGCCCTGGCCGCCGCGGCCGAGGCGAAGAAGGCGGCGGAGAAGGCCGCGGCCGAGGCCGAGGCCGCCAAGGAGGACGTACAGAAGTCCGCCGCGGCGGCCCGCAAGGCGGCCAGTGCGGCCACCGGCGCGGCGAACGCCGCCCGTATCGCCATCAACGCCTCCAACGCGGCCGTGAACGCCTCCCGGCGCGCCTCCTGGGCGGCCACCGCAGCCTCCCAGGCCGCGTCGGCCGCCGGAGGGGCCGCGTCCCGTGCCTACAACGCGGCCATCGCGGCCTCCAAGGACGCGAGCAAGACCCAGGCGGCCAAGGACGCGGCGGTCACGGCCCGCAATTCCGCCGCGAAGGCCCGTACCGCGGCCAAGGCCGCCGACTACGCGCGGGCCGCCTGCGCGCAGTCCGTCAGCGCCAGTGCCTCGGCCGCCTCCGCGGCCCGTAACTCCGCGGCCGCCGCCACCGCCTCCGCGCAGGCCGCGGCCGCGTCCGGAGTCGCCCAGTCGCAGGCCGCCGAGGCCAAGCGCCAGGCCGCCATCGCCACCGCCGCCGCCAACCGCGCCACCAACGCCGCCTCCACCGCACAGGCCCTCGCCAACGCGGCGGCCTCGGCCGCGGCCGTCGCGCGGGATGCCGCCAACTCCGCCGCCGCCCATGCCGAGAAGGCCGCCGACGCCGTCGACGAGGCCGTGGCGAACGCGGGCAAGGCCATCGACTTCGCGAACAAGTCCACCGCCCACGCCGGTGAGGCCGTCAAGGCCGCCGACACCGCCACCAAGGCCGTGACGGACGCCATGGCGGTCGCCAAGGCGGCCCGGGACGCGGAGCTCGCGCGCCTGGAGCAGGAGCGGCTGCAGGGCGTGGACGAGGCCCGGCTGCTGGCCGAGATCGAGGTGGCGGAGCTGGCCGAGTACGCGAACAAGCGGGCCCAGGAAGCGCAGACCGATCAGGCGCTCAAGGACCTGATCAGCGCGGCCGAGAAGGCCCTGTTCACGGACGGCGACCTGGCGCTCGCCGCCACCCTGGGCCGCAAGGCCGCCACCGGGCTGCTCGAAGCCAAGGGCGCGTGGACGCGGGAGGCCGCCCAGTTCGCGCTGTCCGGCAGCGACGACGACGTGTTCTCCTGGATCGACCTCGACCGGGGTGTCGCCCAGGGCCAGGACGACCGGGAGACGGTCCTCTACATCGCGCAGATATCCAACCCCGCCATCGCGGCGGCGGCGCACGCGGCGCTGGCGAGTACCAGCTCCACGGCGGTGGGCGACTTCCTGACCTCCGGGGTGATCAAGGCCTCGCAGGACGACAACCGGGTGCAGATCGGCCGCATCCTCGACCAGAAGCCCGGCAAGGCCGTCATCGAGGCGGCCAACGACGCGCTGGACAAGAACACCCCGGAGGCGTTGCAGGACTTCTTCGACCGCACCTACCCCGAGGCCGTACGGGAGGACGACGCGGTCGAGACCGCGACCTCGGTGGCGAGCGGAGGCGACTACACCAAGGCCTACGGGGACGTCGCCCTGGAGGGGCCGACGTGGATGCGCCGGAACTTCGTCCAGGTCGTGCAGCACTCCGCGGCCCAGCTCGACCACGACTCCGCGACCCACGTCGCGGCGATCCAGGGGGCGATCGCCGCCGCGGCCAAGACCGCCTACGCGGCGCAGCAGACCGCGGCACTGGCGTCGCAGGTGGCGGCGACCGCCCGCAACGCCGCCACGGAAGCCCAGCAGTGGGCGGACAAGGCCGTCGCGGCGGGGACGAAGGCCGGCCAGTACTCCGACCAGGCCCGGCAGAACGCGGACGCGGCGGACAAGTCGTCCGCGGACGCGCAGGTCTCGGCGAACAAGGCCTCGGCTGCCGCGACGACGGCGCGCACCGCCTCCCGCTCGGCGAACTACTCCGCGAACAAGGCGATCGACTCGGCCCGTTCGGCCCTGAACTCCGCCTACAGCGCCCAGCAGTCCGCGGCGAGCGCCCGCCAGTCCGAACTCGAGGCGGGCCGGGACGCGGCCACGGCGGCCGCGGCGGCGAACCAGGCGCGCGCCATCGTCATCCAGAAGCGCCAGGACGAGGCCCGCGAGGCCGCCCGTGAGGCCGCGGAGAAGGCGCAGGAGAACCGGAACAACGGCAGCAACCCGGCCGACAGCGATGCCAACGACGACGTCAACCAGAACGGCACCAACGGCGACAACGACGAGTGGTACTCGGACGCCGGCTGGTGGGCCGACGCCTTCAACTACGTCAGCATCGGCGCCGGATTCATCTCCGCCGGCCTCGGGCTCGCCAGCCTCGTCTTCCCGCCGTTCGCCGTCGTCGGTGTCCCGGCCGCGGCGATCTTCGGCGGCATCGCGATGGGTGCCGGCGCGCTGAGCACCCTGTTCACCGGCATCGAACACGGCTTCACCAGCAGCGAGTTCATGTGGGCCGCGGCCGGCACGGCGCTGAGCCTGGTCACCTACGGCCAGTCCAAGTGGATCACCCCGGTCGCCAAGAGGGTGGCTCCCGTGGTGAAGCAGGTCGCGGAGGAGGGCAAGGAGCTCGTCTCCTCGATCACCAGCGGTCTGTCGTCGATGTTCTGACCCGCACCAGCACCAGCACCAGCAGGGCCTCTTGGCAATTCGGAGGGCGGCTACGCCAACCGGTGCGCCAGGAGGCCCTTTTCATGGCGGCCTCACAGCTTGGTCAAGGGTTAACCCTTGACTCCCGCCCACCCGCATGACATGCCCCGATCAATCATGTCACTCTCCCTCCAGCTCTCACGCAGTTCCCGCACGGCACCTCCACCCCGTCGTCGCAAGAGGAGTACGAGTGAGACCCTCCCCCCGCAGATCGGCCGCCGCCGCGTCCCTGGTCGCCGCCGCATCGCTGCTAGCCGTAGGAATCCAGACGGTCCCCGCGACCGCCGAGCCCGCCTCCCCCCACGCCGGCGCGTTGCGCGCCGGCGGCCTCCAGGCCGAACTCTCCCCGGCCCAGCGCACCGCACTCATCAAGAGCGCGTCGGGCAAGACCGAGGCCACCGCCGACTCCCTCGGCCTCGGCGCCAAGGAGAAGCTGGTCGTCAAGGACGTCGTGAAGGACGCCGACGGCACCCTCCACACCCGCTACGAGCGCACCTACGACGGACTTCCGGTCCTCGGCGGCGACCTGGTCGTCCACACACCCCCGGCCTCGCTGGCCACCGGCACCGTGAGCACGACCTTCAACAACAACCGCCGTACCGTATCGGTCAAGTCCACGACCGCCACGTTCGGCAAGGCGTCCGCCGAGACCAAGGCGTTGAAGACCGCAAAGGCGCTCGACGCCGAGAACCCCGCCGCACAGAGCGCCCGCAAGGTGATCTGGGCCGGTGAGGGCACCCCGAAGCTCGCCTGGGAGACGGTGGTCTCCGGCTTCCAGGACGACGGCACGCCGAGCAAGCTGCACGTCATCACGGACGCCACGACCGGCGCCGAACTCTCCCGGTTCGAGGGCGTCGAGACCGGCACCGGCAACAGCCAGTACAGCGGCACGGTCACCATCGGGACGTATCTGTCCGGCTCGACGTACCAGATGTACGACACCTCGCGCGGCGGCCACAAGACGTACAGCCTCAACAACGCCACGTCGGGCACCGGCACGCTGATGACCGACACGGACGACACCTGGGGCACCGGCTCCGGCTCCAACACCCAGACCGCCGGCGTGGACGCGCACTTCGGCGCCCAGACGACCTGGGACTTCTACAAGAACACCTTCGGGCGCAGCGGCATCAAGAACGACGGTGTCGCCGCCTACAGCCGCGTCCACTACAGCACGGCGTACGTCAACGCCTTCTGGGACGACGACTGCTTCTGCATGACGTACGGCGACGGCACCAGCAGCACTCACGCGCTGACCTCGCTGGACGTGGCGGGCCACGAGATGAGCCACGGCGTCACCTCCAACACGGCCGGTCTCAACTACACCGGTGAATCCGGCGGGTTGAACGAGGCGACCTCCGATATCTTCGGCACCGGTGTGGAGTTCTACGCCAACAACTCCACCGACGTCGGCGACTACCTCATCGGCGAGAAGATCAACATCAACGGCGACGGCACGCCGTTGCGTTACATGGACGAGCCCGACAAGGACGGCGGCTCGGCGGACAGTTGGTACTCGGGCGTCGGCAACCTGGACGTGCACTACTCCTCGGGGCCGGCGAACCACATGTTCTACCTGCTCTCCGAGGGCAGCGGCAGCAAGACCATCAACGGCGTCACCTACAACAGCCCGACCTCCGACGGTGTCGCCGTCGCCGGCATCGGCCGGGCCGCGGCCCTGCAGATCTGGTACAAGGCGCTGACGACGTACATGACGTCCAGCACCAACTACGCCGCGGCCCGCACCGCCGCCCTGAACGCGGCAGCCGCCCTCTACGGCACCAGCTCCGCGCAGTACGCCGGGGTCGGCAACGCCTTCGCCGGCATCAACGTCGGCAGCCACATCACCGTGCCGTCGACCGGCGTGACGGTGACCAACCCGGGCAGCCAGTCGACCACGGTCGGGACGGCCGTAAGCCTCCAGGTCAGCGCGAGCAGCACCAACAGCGGCTCACTGACCTACGCGGCCTCCGGTCTGCCCACCGGCCTGTCGATCAGCAGCTCCACCGGCCTGATCTCCGGGACCCCGACCACGGCCGGCAGCTACAGCAGCACGGTCACGGTGACCGACAGCACGGGAGCCACCGGCACGGCGTCCTTCACCTGGACGGTGAGCTCGTCGGGCGGCGGCAGCTGCACCTCGACCCAGCTGCTGGGCAACCAGGGCTTCGAGTCGGGCAACACGACCTGGACCGCGACCAGCGGTGTCATCACCAACGACAGCGACCAGGCCGCCCGCACCGGCTCCTACAAGGCCTGGCTGGACGGCTACGGCTCCACCCACACCGACACGCTGTCCCAGTCGGTGACCGTCCCGAGCGGCTGCACCGGGACGACGTTCACCTTCTACCTCCACATCGACACGGCGGAGACC
The DNA here is from genome assembly GCF_044903305.1 of Streptomyces sp. NPDC019531. Lineage (NCBI taxonomy): Bacteria > Bacillati > Actinomycetota > Actinomycetes > Kitasatosporales > Streptomycetaceae > Streptomyces > Streptomyces sp. NPDC019531. The sequence goes on from NZ_JBJDQL010000005.1 coordinate 6,324, forward strand.
ACCACCAGCACCCAGTACGACAAGCTGACGGTGACCGCCGGTTCGACGACCCTGGCCACGTACTCGAACCTCAACGCGGCCGGCGGTTACGTCCAGAAGTCCTTCAGCCTGTCGGCCTTCGCGGGGACCACGGTCGCCCTGAAGTTCACCGGCGTCGAGGACTCCTCGCTCCAGACCAGCTTCGTGATCGACGACACGGCGGTGACGACCGGCTGAGCCCTCTCGGGCAGGGGCGGGTCGCAGGCTCAGGCCTCCGGCTCGCCCTTCATCGCTTCCTCCATCGCGAGGAGCTCCTCGTTCGGGACGGCCCCGCCGAAGCGGCGGTCCCGGGAGGCGAACTCGAGGCAGGCCCGCCACAGGTCACGGCGGTCGAAGTCGGGCCACAGGACGTCCTGGAAGACCATCTCGGCGTAGGCGCTCTGCCAGATCAGGTAGTTGGAGGTGCGCTGCTCGCCGCTGGGACGCAGGAAGAGGTCCACGTCGGGCATGTCGGGGTAGTACAGGTACTTCGCGAGGGTCTTCTCGGTGACCTTGGCGGGATCGAGGCGCCCGACCCTCACGTCCTCGGCGAGGGCCTGCGCGGCATCCGCGATCTCGGCCCGGCCGCCGTAGTTCATGCAGAAGTACAGGGTCAGCTTGTCGTTGTCCTTGGTCTGCTCCTGGGCGACCTGGAGCTCCTTGGCGACGGACTTCCACAGCTTGGGCATCCGGCCCACCCAGCGCACCCGGATCCCGAGCTCGTCGAGCTGGTCACGGGTCTTGCGGATGAAGTCGCGGTTGAAGTTCATCAGGAAGCGGACCTCGTCGGGCGAGCGCTTCCAGTTCTCGGTGGAGAAGGCGTAGAGGGAGATGTTCTTCACCCCGACCTCGACCGCGCCCTGGAGCACGTCGAGCACCCGCTCGGCACCGACCTTGTGCCCCTCGGTCCGGGGCAGCCCGCGCTCCTTCGCCCACCGCCCGTTGCCGTCCATGACGATCGCCACGTGTTCGGGGATCAGCTCACCGGGGAGCTTCGGCGCACGGGCGCCGGACGGGTGCGGCTCGGGCGTCTTGTACTCGCGGCGCTGGCGACCGAGGATCCCGCGTACGACCATGGTGGTTCTCGTCTCCCTCTCAGGGTTGCTTCTCTACATAACGCAGGGATCTGAGCCCGCGTTCCAGGTGCCAGTGCAGGTAGGCGGACACCAGACCGCTGCCCTCCCGGACGTGCCGCGGCTCACTGGCGTCCGCGGTCTCCCAGTCTCCCGTAAGCAGCGCGGCGAGGAGTTCCAGGGTCTGCGACGACGGTACGACGCTGCCGGGCACCCGGCAGTCCACGCAGACCGAGCCTCCGGCGGCCACGGAGAAGAAACGGTTCGGGCCCGGCATGCCGCACTTCGCGCAGTCGCTGAAGCTGGGGGCGTAGCCGTTGACGGCGAGGGAGCGCAGCAGGAAGGCGTCGAGCACGAGGTGGGGCGCGTGCTCGCCCCGGGCGAGGGTTCTGAGCGCCCCGACGAGCAGCAGATACTGCTGTACGGCGGGCTCCCCCTCATGGTCGGTGAACCGCTCGGCGGTCTCCAGCATGGCCGTCCCGGCGGTGTACCGCGCGTAGTCGGAGACGATCCCGCCACCGTAGGGCGCGATGGTCTCACTCTGCGTGCACAGCGGCAGCCCGCGACCGACCAGCTCGCTCCCCCGCGCGAAGAACTGCACGTCGACATGGGAGAAGGGTTCGAGGCGCGCCCCGAACTTCGACTTGGTCCGCCGCACCCCACGGGCCACGGCCCGCACCCGCCCGTGCCCGCGTGTGAGCAGCGTGATGATCCGGTCCGCCTCCCCCAGCTTCTGGGTGCGCAGCACGATGCCGTCATCCCGGAACAGACTCACCGCACACCCCCACAGCGGGCCGGCCGGGGGTCCGGGGGTTGCCCCCCGGGCGAACACAGCATGATCCGGTCCGCCTCACCCAGCCTCTGGGTGCGCAGCACGATGCCGTCATCCCGGAACAGACTCACCGCACACCCCCACAGCGGGCCGGCCGGGGGTCCGGGGGTTGCCCCCCGGGCGAACACAGCATGATCCGGTCCGCCCCACCCAGCCTCTGGGTGCGCAGCACGATGCCGTCATCCCGGAACAGACTCACCGCACACCCCCACAGCGGGCCGGCCGGGGGTCCGGGCGTTGCCCCCCGGGCGAACACAGCATGATCCGGTCCGCCCCACCCAGCCTCTGGGTGCGCAGCACGATGCCGTCGTCGCGGAACAGACTCATGAGCCCATTCTCGCCTACGCAAGCGGGGCCCGGGTGTCCGAGGCGGAGGAGGGGCGGTGTACAAACACCCCATGGCTACCGGAACACCGGGTCTCACCGAGTTGTGGCAGTGCTTCGAGGACTGGCTGGGCGCGCATGCTCCGGGAGACCACGCGACCTTGCGGCCGGGCTGCTCGGACGGTGAGATCAGACGGCTGGAGGACGGGCTCGGCTTCCTCGTGCATGAGGACGTCAGGGTGACCCTCGGGCTGCACAACGGAGTCGTCATGCGGCGGGCCAGTACCGAAGCGGGCGCCTTCCTTCTCGGTTACAGCCTGTTGGACGTCGACGGGATTCTGCAGGCGCACCGGGATCTCGTCTCGATGGTGGAAGACGCCCGCGAGGAGGACGAGGAGGACCTCGTGATCGGCCGGATCGCCGACCCCCTGTGGGTTCCTCTCGCCCGGAACATCTCCGGTGATCTGTTGTTCGTGGACCACCGCCTTCATCACTCGGGAGAAATCGGGGAGATGTCGTTCGGTGATCCCGAGTACCGCCTGCTGTGGCCGCGCATGGATCTCATGCTCGCGGATCTGTACGACGCGTTGGAGAAGCGGACTCCGGTGACCTCCGTACCCCGGGTTCCCCGGCTGCACGAGGAGCGGATGCTGGAGTGGCCGGTACAGACGAGACAGCCCTGAGCCGCTCGGCCGGACTCGCTTCCCGTACGGCGTCCGGGGCCGCGTCCCACTCCCTGCCGCCAGCGTACGGTCTGAGCTGGACGTACGGCCCCTCGTACCCCATCACGACGCCGAACTTCCCGGTACGGGTGTCCACGACATACGTACCCACGGGCATTCTCGTCACCGATTCCCTCCAGAGTCCGATCCCACCGAACTCCCCCGCCTTTTCGGGTTTCACTCTTCCCTTCTCGGCGGTGGCGTTCTTTCCCTACACTCGGCAGGAGTCTGTGCACCTACAGGTGTCCGGCGCTTGTGTCGGGCAGTTCGAGCAGGCCTTTCGAAAACCTCGGCCGGATATCTCGCCGCACATCGATGAGGTTCCACAAACCGACGGTATTTTCGAACTCCGGCCGTGGTGAAACGGGGGCGGCGCGCATACGATCTGCTCGGGGCCGCCGGAGGCGTCCCCGGCCCTGGTCGAGTCGGCGGCGGAGGACTTCGGACGATGCGCGAGTACGGCAGCCACAGCGACGGCGAGGGCACCTGGCCCGGCTTCCTCGGGCTGCTCAAGTAGTGCCCCCGTGGACCGTCCAGGCGGCCCGGCCTGCCGAACTGACCGCTCTGCACTCCCTGTTGACCGACACCTGTGAGCCGCAGGACATACCCGCCACGGCGCTGCTCGCCCAGGCCGTGGACCGTGGCCTCGCGCTCGTGGCCGTGTCCGACGGGGTGCCGGTGGGCTGTGTGGCCGCCGAGATGCCGTCACCGGGGCATGCGCGACTGACAGTCGTCGCCGTACGCCAAGAAGCACGTCGGCAGGGTGCGGCCGCACAGCTGCTGGCCGAGATGCTGCGGGTACTTCTGCGTAAGTCGGACGAGCCTCCCCTCATATCCGTGATCGCCAGGACCGAGCAACTCACCCTCACCCGGCTCCTGTTGGCGTCCGGATTCATAGGGACCCGGGTGCTGCGCCTGCCCGGTCTCCACGTGCACTACCAGTACAAGTCCCGCGTGGAGTACATCGATCCCGAGGCCCGCCACCTCGTGCCCGTCTCGGCGCGGGAACAGCTCGTGGAGTCCCTGTCGCCCTCCGACCACGCGGTGACGGCCCTGGTGACCCTCGGTGGTGAACCCGCCTTCGAGATCGCCCGGTTCGAGAAGGACGACCCCGCCGCGCTCCAGTCGGGAGAGGCTGCGGCCGGTATCGCCTTCTCCGGTTCGATCCTGGCCGCCGTCACCTTCCTGCTGGGCTTCGCCTTCTCCTCCACCCGGTTCCCGGACGACGTACGGCTGCTGCTCATCGGCGCGACCTTCGCCACCGTACTGTCGTTGATCATCTACGCGAGCGCGTCCGGCGAGCTCGCGCGGCTCCGCTCGAACTCGTTCGGCAGGATCATGAAGTGGGGCAACGTCCTCTCCGAGTACGGCGGGGTGCTCCCCTTCCTGATCTCGCTGCCCGTCACCTACGCGCAGGCCAGCGGCGATCCCTGGACCACCATGGTGCTGGCCGTCGTCCTGAGTCTGGCGATCGGCTGGTACGAGCGGTCGGAGTTCTCCATCGCCCACCGGTTCCGCCGCAGCCGTACCGAACTCGCCCTGAAGCTGTTCACGGCCGCGTCCCCGACGATCGGCGCGGCACTGGTGGCGGCGGACGCGACAAGCTGGCCGTGGACCATCGCCCTGATCACCGCACTCACGGCCCGGACGTGGCTGTACCTGTTCCGCCGCGGCGCGGAGGCGGACGTCGCGGAGCGACGGCAGTGGCGGATCAGGGCGTAGACCGCGGAGCGGAGGCCCGGTCCGCAGGACCCGCAACGGCAGATCAGGGCGCAGACCGCGGAGCGACCGCCCAGGACGCAGGGCCCGAGAGGGTTGAAGGAGTGCGGATCGCGAGGTGGCGGGCGGGCCAGAAGACGGAGCCGACGGCCACCACCCGGGCCGCGGAGCGCACCGTAGCGGATCAGGGTCAGGGTCAGGGTCACGGCGTCGAGCCCACCGTGCCCCGGACGCGGTCCACGACCTCGCGGGCGCAGCCCCAGGACAGGGTCACCCCGGCTCCGCCGTGGCCGTAGTTGTGCACCAGCAGCCCGTCGTCCCGCCGCTCCTCCGTGAGCCGGACGCCGGTGCGGACCGGGCGCAGGCCCACCCGCTGTTCGATCACCCGGGCGCCGGCCAGCGACGGCTCGACGGCGGTGCAGCGCCGTACGATCTCGCGGGCCGCGTCGTCGTCGGGCCGCAGGTCCCAGGTCCCCGGCTCGGCCGTGCCGCCCAGGACGACCGCTTCCGCGTGCGGGTAGATGTACGTCAGTTCCCGCGCACCGGGGGTGTCGTCGCAGAAGAAGGTCCCGATCCCGGGGTTCTCGACCACCACGAGCTGTCCGCGCACCGCGTCCACGGCCGGGTCGTCGGCGAGGAACCGCGCTTCCGCACCCGAGCAGTTGACGACCACCGGGGCCTCGTGGAGGGCCTCGTCGAGGGTGTCGTAGTGACGGTGGTGGAGCGTTCCGCCGGTCCGCTCCAGGCGCCGTACGAGATGGTTCAGGTAGCGGGGCATGTCGACGAGTGGCGCCCGGTAGCGCCAGCCGGTGACATAGCCGTCCCGGAGGTCCTGCGGCGGGCACGGGAGCGCTGCGACCACGCTGCCCCAGGTGGGCATCTCGCAGGGGACGCGGGACTCGTGCGTGCCCTCCATGAGGCGGACACCGGTGTCCGGGGCCGTGCTCAGCGCGGTCAGTTCCGCCAGGGTCTGCCGGCTCCAGCGGTCGACCAGGTCGCGCGGTTCGACCAGAAACGGGTCCCACATCGCGCCCGCAGCCGCGGATGTCGTGGCGCCGGGAAGCCGGTCCGTGTCCACCCGGACGTCGATGCCGGCCTCCGCCAGACACACCGCCGTGGTCAGGCCCGAGACCCCGGCGCCGATCACCAGCACACTCGCCACCACTGTCGCGCCTCCCTCGTAGCGGACTCCGAGACTAACCGAACCGGCACAAACACCCCCACCGCCACTTCGGCCATTCACCAGGCCTGACGAAGGGGGGTAAACCCCCCTGGAATTCGGGCAGTTGGCCGGATGGGACCGCGGCGGCAGATCCGCGAGGCTCCTGACATGAAGCAGATGACGCAGAGCCTCGCCCTGATCGCCGCCGCCTCCGGAGTCGTCTTCGGTGTCCTGACGCCCCTCACCGCTTCCGCGACGAACGGCACCCCCGACTCACTGAAGTGGACCGAGTGCGAGGGCAGCGGCCTCGATCCGCGCCAGCGGTGCGCGACCGTCTCCGTGCCCATGGACTACGCCGACCCGGGCGGCCCGAAGATCGAGATCGCCGTCTCCCGCATCCCGAGCGAGAATCCGGCCGCCCGGCGCGGCGCCCTGCTGCTGATCCCTGGCGGACCCGGCGGCGACAGCATGAACGACCCCTCGGAGAAGGGGCAGAAGCTGCCGCGGTTCGTGCGGGACGCCTACGACCTGATCGGGTTCGCGCCACGCGGGATGGCACCCTCGACGGCCGTCGACTGCGGGCTCGAACAGCGGGACCTGGCCCGGACGACCCTGCTGCCCTGGCCCGCTCCGGACGGCTCCGTCGACGCCACCATGGCCGCGGGCCAGCGCATCTCAGAGGCCTGCGCGCGCAACGGCGGCGAACTGATCCGGCACATCAGCACCCTCAACGAGGCCCGCGACCTCGACCGCGTCCGCGCCGCCCTCGGTGAGCGCAAGGTGTCCGCGTGGGGCGTGTCGTACGGCACCTATGTCGGCGACGCCTACCTCCAGTTGTTCCCGCAGCGCACCGACCGTGTTGTCCTGGACAGCAACGACAACGCGGACCCCGTCCTCGCGGAGCGCGCCTGGCTCGCCGCGTTCGAGCGGGGCGCCGAGGACAACTTCCCGGAGTTCGCCAAGTGGGCCGCCACGCCCGGCAATCCGGACCGCCTCGCCGACACGGCCGCCGAGGTCCGCCCCCTCTTCCTGAAGCTCGCCGCCCGCCTCGACCGCGAGCCGATCCCCTGGCCCGGCGCCAACCCGGCCGAGCTGAACGGCAACGTCCTGCGCCAGTCGATGCTCGACGCCTTCTACGAGCCGGACGACTACCCGGCCCTCGCCCAGCTGATCAGCGCCGCCCGGAAGGGCACGGTGCCGCCCGCCCCCGCGGGCCCGCCCGAGGCCGTCCTCCAGAACGTCACCGCGGTCGCCGCCGCCACCATCTGCAACGACGCCGACTGGCCGAGCGACCCGGCGGTGTACACCAAGGGCGTGGCAGAGAGCCGGGCCAAGTACCCGCTGACCGGGGGCATGCCTAGGAACGCCATGGCGTGCGCCGCCTGGCCGTGGGAGCCGGAGGAGGCGCCGGTGCACGTCTCCGACCGCGGCCCGTCCAACATCCTGATGGTGCAGAACGAACGGGACGTCGCCACCCCGCTCAGCGGCGCCCTCAAGCTCCGCGAGGCGCTCGGCCGGCGGGCCGTCATGGTCGTCAACGACTCCACCGGCCACGACGCCTACCTCGGCAACGGCACCGCGTGCGGCGACGCGACCGTGTCCCGCTTCCTGGCCACGGGGGCGCGTCCCGCCCAGGACACCTACTGCCGCTGACACGCCCTCCCGTACCGCGCCGCCAGCGCGTGGAACGCCTCCTTCGGCTCCCAGTGCCAGTCCGAACGCGGGTCGTCCGGGCGGTCCTTGATCGCCTTGGCGATGCCGTAGCTCGCCATGTCGAGGTCGTGGCGGGGGTCGTCGGGGCGGTGCGGAGCGTCCGCGGTGAGGAACTCGAAGGCCATCGCGGCGTAGAGGCCCATCGACTCGAAGACATCGAGGAGCCCGGTGAGATGGACGGCCTGCGTGCGCTCGCTGCGGACGACGTTCCCCTTGATCTCCGGCGGGTCCTTGTCGTAGTCGACGATGTCCCAGCCCATGCCGCCCGCCTCGGGCGCGCCGACGAAGGTGCAGGTGCCGAACTCGGTGATGGCGACGGGCTTGCCCCAGCGCAGGTACTGCCTCAACTCGCGTACGTAGTCCTGGGGTTGGCGGAAGCAGGAGTAGTAGTCGATGCCGACCACGTCGAACAGGTTCCAGTCGACCTTGTCGTCCTGGGCTGCGGCGTAGCTGAGTCGGCCGTGGAAGACCGAGCGGCCGGCCTTGGCGGCCTTCGCGGTGAAGCGGTCCAGCTCGCGCTGCATCCGCACCGGGTCGTAGTTGCCCTTCATCCGGTTCTCGACCCGCTCCAGGATCGTGTCCCCCGGCAGGATGCCCGGCACGAACAGCCAGAACTCGCAGCCCACACTGAACTCCACGCTCGCGCCCTGCCTCCGCAGCCGCTCCGCGAACCGGCCGGTCTCCGCGAGGTGGTCGAGGATGTCCCGCTGCGGAACGTCTCCGAGGGTCGGCTGGAGCCAGATGTGCAGCCCGCGTTCGGCCGCCTCGGCGGCGGTGGCGGTGAGGCGTTCCACGCCGTCGCCGGTGACGTCCACCGTGTCGGCGTGCAGGTCGTCCCTGATGGCCCGGATGTCGGCACGCATCCTTGCGGTGTTCCAAGCGGTGCCGGGCGTCTCGCCCGCGCCGACGGTGTAGACGACGCCGTGGCGTTCGAGGCCACGCTGCTGTGCGTTCGCCTCCGCCCGGCCCGTCGGCAGGAGCGCGGCGGCCCCGACCGCCGCTGCTCCCGTGAGAAACCGCGCCCGGCTGATCCCCGTTGTGTTCTCCATGCCGCCACTGTGTCGGGCAGGGGCGGTCCTGTCCGTCCGCCGATGGTCTACGGCCGTGCAACCAAGGGATGACCCTCGACGTCGGTCATTGAAGAGATCGGCATCTGTCCCCGTACGAAGGAGAGCAAGATCTTAGGCTCCGGAAAGCTGTCCCGCCGCTCGCTTCTGGCCGCCGGTACGGCGACCCTCCTGACCAGCACCACTGCTTACGCGGCTGACGAGGTCACCGCCCGCCTGCGCGCACTGGAGGAGCGGTACGACGCCCGGCTCGGCGTCTTCGCGCACCACCTCACCACCGGGCGGTCCGTCCGGTTCCGCGCCGACGAGCGCTTCCCGATGTGCTCCGTGTTCAAGGCCCTCGCGGCCGCCGGCGTCCTGCGTGACCTGGACCGCCACGGAGAGGTGCTCGCCCGCCGGATCCACTACACCGAGGACGACCTGGTCATCCCGGGCTCGGACCAGACGGCGGCGCATCTGGCCGAGGGCATGACGATCGCCGAGCTCGCCGAGGTGGCCATCACCTACAGCGACAACACGGCCGGCAACCTCCTCCTGCGCGAACTCGGCGGCCCCACCGCGATCACCCGCTTCGCCCGCTCCCTCGGAGACCGGGTGACCCGCCTCGATCGCTGGGAGCCCGAGCTCAACACCGCCGAGCCGTGGCGGCTCACGGACACGACGAGTCCGTACGCCATCGGTCGCACCTACGGCCGTCTCGTCCTCGGCGACGCGCTGAACCGCCGGGACCGCGAGCGGCTCACGCACTGGCTGCTCAGCAACACGACCAGCGTGAACCGCTTCCACGCGGGTCTGCCGAAGACCTGGACGATCGCCGACAAGACGGGCAGCGGCTCCTACGGCACCGCCAACGACGTGGGCGTGGTCTGGACCGAGGAGGGCGACCCGGTCGTCCTGTCCGTCCTGTCGACCATGCCCGAGCAGGACGCGGTACGGGACGACGCCCTGGTCGCCGACGCGGCCCGGGTGGTCGCGGAAACCCTCACCCGACCGGGAAGTACTCCCTCGGCGTGACCCCCACCAGCCGGCGGAAGGCCGCCGTGAAGGAACTGGCCGTGGCGTAGCCGACCCGGTGCGCCACGGCCTGCACGGGCAGGCCGGCCGCGAGGTGCGGCATCGCGGCCTGCATCCGCAGCCGTTCTCGCCACTGCCCGAACGCGAGACCCGTCTCGGCGACGAACAGCCGGGCCAGGGTGCGGGCACTGGCCCCGGTCTCGCCGCCCCACTGCGCGAGGGTGCGGGCGTCGGCGGGGTCGGCGGTGAGGCGTTCGGCGACGGTACGGGCGCGTGCGTCGCGCGGGAGGGGGACGTTGACGCTGGTCACCGGGACGGGGTGGAGTTCGTCGAGCAGGACGGCCTCGGCGCGGGCGCGTGCCTCGGCGGCGAGGTCGGTGCGGACCAGGTGGTCGACGAGGGCGCGGAACAGGGGCGTGACCGACAGGACGGTCGGCTCCCGCCAGGTGATGTGGGGGCAGCAGGCCGGGTCGACGTAGGGGCTGCGCATGACGGCGTCACCGGCGGACTCGGTGGTGTGCGGGAGCCCTGCGGGGATCCAGAGGGCGAGGGAGGGTGGCAGCAGCCAGACGCCGTGTTCGCTGCGGACCCTCACCAACCCCTTGGGGGACCAGGCGAGTTGGTGGAGGGGGTGCCAGTGGACGGGGTAGGCGGTGCCGCGGGGCATGGTGAAGTCGCCGACGAGGATGCCGGCGGTGGCGTATCTGCTCCGCAGGTCGGCGGAGACCGGGACCTGGTGTCCGTTCCGCGACATGGGTCGGCAGCCTAGCGTGTGGTGGACAACTTCGGTGCTCCCTAACGTCGTCGGCATGCCGATGAACCGAGCACATCGCAAGCTGTGCAGCTCCGAGGAGTGGGCACGGACCACGAAGGAACGGCTGCTGCCGTGGGCGCTGGAGCATGTGGACCTGGGTGAGGACGTGCTGGAGATCGGGCCGGGGTACGGGGCGAATCTCCGGGTGCTGGTGGATCAGGTGCCGAGGGTGACGGCGGCGGAGATCGACGAGGGCACGGCTCGGCTGCTCCAGGACAAGTGGGGGGACCGGGCGCGGATCCTGCATGCGGACGGTGCCCGACTTCCCTTGTCCGAGGGCGACTTCGACTCCGTGGTCTGCTTCACGATGCTGCACCACGTGCCGACGTCAGCCCATCAGGACGGGATCTTCACGGAGGCGTATCGGGTGCTGCGCCCGGGTGGCGTGTTCGCGGGCAGCGACAGCCTCGACAGTTTCCGGTTCCGGGTCCTGCACCTCGGGGACACCCGGAACACGCTGGATCCCGGGACCCTGGCCGAACGCCTCCGCAGGGCCGGGTTCGCGGAGGTGTCCGTCGACCGGCATGCCGAGGCCAACGCGCTTCGGTTCCGGGGGCGTCGCGAGTAGTTCGGCCGCGGCAGCGTCGTGGCTGGTCGCGCCCGCGCGGCGGAGCCGCACATCGACACGGCCCCGCGCCCCCGGAAGCGCTATCCGAACCGCGTGACATATCCGCGCTGCCACGGCGTCTCCACCGCCCGTCGGTCGTAATGCGCGCGTACGTACGCCACCGCCTCTTCCGGCCTCACGCCGTCCAGGACCGCCAGGCACGCCAGGGCCGTTCCCGTGCGGCCCTTTCCGCCGCCGCACGCGATCTCGACCCGCTCCTCGGCAGCCCGCCGCCAGCCCTCCGCCAGCACCTCGCGCGCCTCCTCCCGGTCCGTCGGCAGTCGAAAGTCCGGCCAGCGGAGCCAGCGGGAGTCCCAGGGAACCTCCGGTGGGCTGCCGCCGAGCAGATAGATGCCGTACGACGGTGTCTGCGCGGCCGGGTCCAGCCGGCGCCGTAGGCCGCGGCCCCGGACCAGGCGTCCGGACGGCAACCGGAGGACACCCGGGTCCTGTTCGTCCCATCCCTGCATGGCCCCATTCGAACCCGTCACCGAATCCGGGGCAACCGAATCCGCCCTCACCGTGGTCTGGAGGGCGAGGGAGGGTGCTTGATGCAGGCCGAACAAGAGGATCGGTTTCAGGAGTTCGTCAGAGCCAGATGGTCGCACCTGGTGCGGACCGCCTATCTGCTCACCGGCGACGCACACCACGCCGAGGATCTGACGCAGACGGCGCTGGCGAAGGCGTACCGCTCCTGGCGGCGCGTGTCGGGCAGCGACAACCCGGAGGCGTACGTCCGGCGGATGCTCGTCACCTGCAACAGCGACCGCTTCCGCAAGCGGCGCGTCAAGGAGTCGCTGACCGACGCGCCGCCGGAGGTGGCGGGCCGGGACGAGGCAGTGGCCCGGGTCGACGAGCGCGGTGTGCTGCTCGGGGCGCTCGCCGGGCTGCCGCCCAGGCAGCGGGCGGTGGTCGTCATGCGCTACTGGGAGGACCTGTCGGAGGCGGAGGTCGCCGAGGTGCTCGGCTGCTCCCAGGGCACCGTCAAGAGCCAGGCGTCCAAGGGGCTGGCGAAGTTGCGTACGTATCCGGGGCTCGCGCAGATCATGGACCGCGCCCCGCAGGGAGGCACGAAATGAGCGAAGAGGAGCGGGACTTCGAGGAGCAACTGCGGGAGCTGCTCGCCGAGGACGCGTACACGATCCGGCCGTCACCTGCGCCGTATCCGCAGATCCGCCGTCAGGGTGTGATCGAGCGGCGCCGGCGGGTGGCGGTGGCCGGGGCCGCCCTGGTGACGCTGGCCGCGGTGCCGGTGGGGGCGTTCGCGGTGGGCGGCGGCGGGACGGGGGCGGCGGATACGGCGACGACACCGAGCGCGTCCGCGAGCCCCACGCCGACCCCGACCCCCTCCCCCACGCCCAGCGGGCCGGCGGGACCGGCGACGGCGGGGCAGCTCCGGGACGGGATCACGTCGGCGCAGGCCGCGGAGGGGCTCGACCGGTGCCTCGCCTACGACCGGGACCGCGTGGCCCACGGCGGCACCCCCTTGGACCTGGGCGAAACCGACGAGTACCGGATCATCCTGGCGCTGAACAGCACCGGCGACGTCAACTCGCCCGGTGACGGCGTCTTCGTGGTCGCCGTGAAGGAGAAGCCGAAGGAGACCCGGCTGGTCTGCAACATCAAGAACGGCGAGGCCTCCGGGCTCAACTCCGCTGTCGGCAGCGACCGGCAGCCGGACTCCCCGCCCGTGCTGGTCGACACCGGCGCCAACAAGCTCTACCAGCAGTCGTTCATGAACAAGGGCAACTGGAAGCTGCCGTTCGGCTGGGGCTTCATCGGCACGGTCGAACCGACGGTGGCCAGGGTGACCGTCTCCTACGGCGGCTCCACCAGCGAGGCCGTCCTCGACCACGGCTGGTTCGTCGCCTCCGGCACCCTGACCGAACAGGTCACCAAGAACCCGCGCATCAAGGGCTACGACACGGGCGGCAAGCTGATCTACGACTCCGACGAGGACTCGACGTACGAGCAGACACTGCCGTAGCGAGACGGGAGCCGGGGGCGCCGTACAGGGGTCGGCGCCCCCCTCCACATCGCGGCAGCGCAACGCGGACAGCGACCGGTGGTCGATCTCGGCAGCGTCGGCCCCGGGACACCGGTTCCGGTGCCACCATCCGGTGGAGGAGGACCAGTCCGACGAAGACCCGAGGGAGCCTCGATGACCCTTCCCACCCCGCTGACCGGTGTCGTCCCGCCCGTCTGCACGCCCCTGACACCGGACCGCGAGGTGGACGTCCCCTCGCTGCTCAGGCTCGTCGACCATCTGGTCGCGGGCGGGGTGCGCGGCCTGTTCGTGCTCGGCACGACGTCCGAGGCGGCGTTCCTGACGGACGACCAGCGCAGGCTGGTGGTGGAGACGGTGGCCCGGCACGTCGGAGGGCAACTGCCCGTCCTCGCCGGGGTGATCGACATGACGACGCCCCGGGTCCTGGACCACGTACGGGAGGTCACGGCCGCGGGCGCCGACGCGGTCGTCGTCACGGCCCCGTTCTACGCGAGCACCCATCCGGTGGAGATCGCCCGCCACTACCGGCTGGTGGCGGCGGGCAGCCCGGTCCCGGTCATCGCGTACGACCTCCCGAGCGGCGTCCACACCAAACTCCCCCCGGACGTGATCCTCGACCTCGCCGCCGAAGGCGTCATCGTCGGCCTCAAGGACTCCAGCGGCGACCTCGCGGGCTTCCGCACGGTCGTCTCCGGCGCCCGTTCCCGCCCCGACATCACCGGCTTCAGCGTCCTGACCGGCTCCGAACTCATCGTCGACGCGGCCCTCGCCGTCGGTGGAGACGGGGCGGTCCCGGGTCTCGCCAACGTCGATCCCGAGGGGTACGTCCGCCTCGACCGCCTGTGCCGCGCGGGCGACCGGGATGCGGCCCGGGCCGAACAGGAGCGCCTGTGCGCCCTGTTCGGCATGGTCACCGTAGGCGACCCGACACGCATGGGCCCGTCGTCATCGGCCCTGGGCGCCTTCAAGGCGGCCCTGCACCTGCGGGGCGTGATCGCCTGCCCGGTCACCGCGGAGCCGCAGGTGCCGTTGTCGCCGGGCGAGGTGGAGCAGGTGGGTAAGTTCCTGGCCGGTGCGGGGTTGCTGTAGGGCTGTTTCCGCCCCCGCCGCCCCTACCCGTCCCGTCCCTGGGGGCTGCCCCCAGACCCCCGTCGGCCCTGAAGGGGCCTCGTCCTCAAACGCCCAACGGGCTGGAATCAGCCCCTCCGGCGTTTGAGGAGCGGGGGTCGAAGGGGGCGAAGGAAAACCCCGTCCGTCACATCGTCCCCGGAGTCACCATCCCCGACTCGTACGCCACGATGACCAATTGCGCCCGGTCCCGCACCCCCAGCTTCCCCATGATCCGGCTGACGTGCGTCTTCGCGGTCAGCGGGCTCAGGCCCAGCGCCTCGGCGATCTCCGTGTTGTTCAGGCCCCGCGCGACCAGGGCCAGCACCTCGCGCTCCCGGTCGGAGAGGCACTCGGGACCGTTGCCCGCCACCGGCATCGGCACGGACGGGCTGCGCAGGAACCGCTCGATCAGACGAGCCGTGGGCCCCGGTGACAGCAGGGCCTCGCCGGCCGCCACCGTGCGGATGGCGTCGAGGAGTTCGGCCGGGCGGGTGTCCTTCACCAGAAAGCCGGAGGCCCCCGCGCGCAGCGCCTCGACGATGTTCTCGTCGGTGTCGTAGGTGGTCAGGACCAGCACCCGCACCCCGGCGAGTTCCTCGTCGGCCGCGATGAGCCGGGTCGCCTCGATGCCGTCCAGGTCGGGCATGCGGATGTCCATCACCACCAGGTCGGGCCGCACTTCGCGGACCGCCCCCACGGCCTCTCGCCCGCTGGCCGCCTCTCCGACGACCTCCATGTCCCGCGCCGACTCGACGAGCATGGCGAACGCGGCCCGCACCAGGGTCTGGTCGTCGGCGAGCAGCACGCGAATGGTCATACGGTTCCCTCCCCCACGGTGAGCGGCAGCGCGGCCGTCACCTCGAAGCCGCCGTCAGGGCGTGGTCCGGCGTCGAGTGTGCCACCGAGACTGCGGGCCCGCTCCCGCATTCCGACCAGCCCGAAGCCGGGGGTGCCGCCGGGAGTTGGCCCGGTCCCGTCGTCGGTCACCGTCAGACGCAGGGCGCCCGGTTCGTCGTACAGCCTGAGGCGTACGGCGGGTTCGGGGCCCGCGTGCCGGACCGCGTTGGTCAGCGCCTCCTGGACGATCCGGTAGGCGGCCGCGCCGACGGCGGGCGGCGGTGAGGTGCGGACGCGCAGGTCCTGTTCGACGCGGGCGCCCGCGAGTCGTGCCGCCGCGACGAGGTCGGGCAGGCCGTCGAGGCCGGGCAGCGGGCCGCGGGTGTCGGGCAGTCCGTGTTCGCGCAGCACCTCCAGGGTCGTACGGAGTTCGCCGCGCGCGGTCCGGCAGGTCTCGGAGATGTCGTCGAGGGACTTGGCGACCGCCTCCCGGTCCAGGCGTTCGGGGTCGGCGGCCAGGACGTGTGCGGCGACGGAGGTCTGCACGCCGATCAGCGTGATGGTGTGGGCGAGCAGGTCGTGCAGGTCGCGGGCGATGCGCAGGCGTTCCTCGGCGACCCGGCGGCGGGCCTCCTCCTCGCGGGTGCGTTCCGCTTTCTCGGCCCGTTCGACGATCGCTCTGACGTACTCGCGGTAGTAGCGGACGTCGATGCCGCAGAACAGGACGGCGATGATCCAGCCGGAGATCCGCAGCAGTTCGACGGCCTGATGGGTGCTGACGGTGAGCATGACGCTCGTGGAGACACTGAGGACGGTGGCGCCCGTCAGGATCGTCCGCAGGGGACGGCCGGTGACGGCGACCGTGTAGAGGGCGACGTACGCGACCGGGGTGGGGGCGACGTGGTTGTAGTCGAGGGCGTGGTACGGCACGATCAGCGCCACCAGGGCGGCCAGCACGAGCAGCGGGCGCCGGCGCCGCCACACGATCGGCACATGGGCGGCGAGCAGCAGTGTCCAGCCGAGGGCGTCCGGGCGGCGGGCCTCGTCGGTGAACAGGCCGACGCACACGGCCACCACCGCCAGCACGCCGGCGAGCAGGGCGTCGTTGCGGGTGCCGTGCGGGGCGGTCCGCGGGTCGCGGTTGACCGCCGCCATGATCCGTTCCCCCGGGCGGGGCGTCGTGGTCTCCTGCACGGGGTCATCATCCGGGACTTCCGCGCGGAAGGCGCCCTTCCGGTAGGGAAGGGCGCCCATGAGCGGCCTTGTCACACGGGTTCCCGCTGGCGCTCGGCCCGTACGGGCGGCTCGGGCACCCGGGACAGCGGCCCCGGCCACCACACCTTCCGCCGCAGGGCGACGGCCGCGCTGGTGACCAGGTAGGTCCGCACGAGGAAGGTGTCGAGCAGTACCCCGACCGCGATCACGAAGCCCAGTTCGACGAGTTGGACCAGCGGCATGTTGGTGAGCACCGCGAAGGTGGCCGCGAGGACCAGGCCCGCCGAGGCGATGACCCCGCCGGTCGAGCGCAGCGCGGTGAGGGCGGCGTCGACGGGTTCGGCGCCGGCCAGGGACTCCTCGCGCATCCGGTGCATCAGGAAGATGCCGTAGTCGACACCGAGGGCGACCAGGAACACGAAGGACAGCAGCCCGAGCCCGGGATCGGTGCCCTCGAACCCGAACACCGGCCCGAAGACCAGTCCGCCGATACCGAGGGCGGCGCCCCATACGGCGACCACGGCGGCCACCAGGATCAGCGGCGCGACCAGCGACCTGAGCAGCACGATCAGGATCAGCAGCACGGAGACGAGAACGATCGGCACGACGATCGACCGGTCCCTGGCGTTGGTGTCCTTCAGGTCGATCTGCTGGGCGCTGGGCCCGCCGACGTACGACCCGTCGAGTCGGTCCCGCAGGGCCTCGATGGTCGCGGTCTCCCCCGCGGACTGGGGAGCGCTCTTCGCCATGACGACGATCTCGGTCCAGCCGTCTCCGGTACGGCCCCGCTGCGCGCTGTCGACTCCTTCGGTACCCCGAATCGCGGCGAGGGTGGCGTCGGCGCGGCCGGCCGGGGTGATGACGCTGATGGGCTGAGTCCCCTGCTCCGGATACGCCTCGGCCAGCGTCTCCATGGCGGCGACCGCGTCGGGCTTGCTGGTGAAGGAGTCCTCCTGCTTGATGCTGCCGGGCAGGTTCAGCACGCCCAGCGCGAGCGCCCCGAGCAGCACGGCACCGCCGGCCAGCACGGTGAGCGGCCGCCGCCCGGCCGAGCTGCCCATCGCGGCGAACAGCGACCGGCGGACCTTGGGCGTGCTGCCGTAGCGCGGGACGAGCGGCCAGAAGACCCGGCGGCCGAGCAGTACCAGGACCGCGGGCAGCAGCGTCATCATCGCGGCGAGCGCGACCAGCACCCCGACCGTCCCCAACGGCCCCATTCCGCGGCTGCTGTTGAGGTCGGCGGCGAGCAGACACAGCAGGCCCGCGGCCACGGTCCCGGAGGAGGCGAGCACGGCGGGCCCGCAGCCCTTCAGCGCGGCCGCCATGGCGTCGTACGGCCGCTCGGTCCGCCGTAGCTCCTCCCGGTACCGGGAGACCAGCAGCAGCGCGTAGTCGGTGCCCGCGCCGAACACGAGGATCGTCATGATGCCGGAGCTCTGACCGGTCACGGAGGTCCCGAAGCCCTGGTTGAGCCCGTAGGCGACGGCCCGCGCCAGGAACTCCGACATGCCCGCGACCCCGAGCGGCACCAGCCACAGGAACGGACTGCGGTAGATGACGATCAGCAGCAGGGCGACGACTCCGGCGGTGGTGTAGAGCAGCGGCCCGCCGAGCGAGTTGTAGACCTCGGCGGCGTCGGTGGCGAGGGCCCCTTCGCCACCGACCTCGACACCGAGCCCGGCCCCGCCCTCGGCGATGTCCCGCACATCGTTGACGAGCCGGTCGCGGGCCTTCTCGTCCGTGCCCGGCTCGGTGCTGGCGACGGGATACATCACGGTGGTCCCGTCCTTGGACGGAATGCCCTGCGGCTCGGCGGTGAGCGTGTGCGCGTCCGCGATCCGCCCGATCTGCTCGGCGGCGGTGGCCCTGTCCTTCGCGGTCAGCCCGCCGTCCCGGTGATAGACGACGACCATCTGTGTGGCCTCGCCTCCGGGCAGCCGGTCCTGGATCTTCGCGACCTGCGTCGAGTCGGCACTCGCCGGCAGATAGTCCGTGGCCCGGTCCCGCTGCACGTCGGCGAGCTTCGCCGCGAACGGCGACACCGCCGCCAGCAGGACGATCCACAACCCCAGCACAAGCCAGGGCACGGCCCGTCGCCGTGTGCTCATCTTTACGGCCCCCATCGACGGGCCTCCCTCCGGGTCGGGTGTCTGGGTCGGTTCCAGACTCCCGGCGGGCAGGGGGCGAATCGTCGGGCGTGAGGGCGAGTTGGGGGTTACTGCCGGGGGTGGTCCGACAGCCGGCGTTACTCCCCCGGGAGTATCAGGACGGTGTCCGGGCCGCCGCCAGCAGCCTCGTCACGTCGTCCGCGCAGATCGTCAGGGCCGTGCCCACCGTCGAGAGGGCGTCGCGCTCCGCCGGGGTGTAGGGGCCGTCCGCGAGGGCGATGCGGGCCGCCTGGAGGAGGATCGACTCGCGGCCCGCGGGGGCGAGGTGGGGGGCGAGGGGGTCGAGGGCCTCGTGGAGCTCTATGGCGAGGCCGGCTCCGCAGGGGCGGTCGTGGAGACGGCCGGTGTCCTGGGCGAGGGCCTCGACGAGGGCCTCCAGCTGGTCCTCCGTGCAGTCGTCGAAGCCTGCCGCGCGGACCGTGACGGCCGCGGCCTCCAGGGAGGTACGGGAGCAGGTGCCGCCCGCCGCGAGGACCGCGAGGGCGACCGTGTGGACGGCGTCGCGGAGCATCGCGGAGAAGCGGGTCGTGGTGGGGTGGTCGAGGACGTCCGTGCCGAAGTGGCGCTGACACGCCGCGCACTCCACCACCGGGCCGGTGTCGCCGCGCGGCAGAACCGGGACGCCGAGCAGCGTGAAGCGGCGACGGCCGTTCAGGCGCTGGTAGTTGCGGTCGCCCCCGCAGCCGGGGCAGAAGAACTCGCCGTCGCCGACGGTGGTCCACGCGGTTCGGGTGCCCAGGAGGCGCGCAGGCCTGGTGGCACGGCCGTTTCGTCCCCGTCCTGGCAGCACGTCACACCTCCGCGTAACCCCGCGGCAACATCGCCGCGCTTGCGTGATGTTAGCCACATCCATGAGGCGGAGTCAGCACCCCTGACGAGACCTGCTCGTGACCTCCACGGCCCGATGGCCGATAAACGACGGGGCCTTGATCGCCGTATACAGCGACCAAGGCCCCGAAACCGCCGGTCAGAGGGATTATCGGGCCGCGCGGTTGACGGCCGAGACGACCGCCTTCAGTGACGCACGCGTCGTGTTCGCGTCGATGCCGATTCCCCAGAGAACCTTGCCGTCGATCGCGCATTCGATGTAGGAGGCGGCCTGCGCGGAGGCGCCCTCGCTCATGGTGTGCTCCTGGTAGTCCAGCAGCCGGGCGTCCACGCCCACCTTCTGCAGCGCGTCGAAGAAGGCCGAGATCGGGCCGTTGCCCGAACCGGTCAGGACCGTGTCCTCGCCGTCGAGCGTCGCCTCGACCCGCAGCGTGTCCACGCCGTCGGTGTCCGTCGTCGACTGGCCGTTCCTGACCTGGATACGACCCCACGGGTTCTCGGGGTTCGGCAGGTACTCGTCCTGGAAGGTCGCCCAGATGTCGGAGCCGGTGACCTCGCCGCCCTCGGCGTCCGTCTTGGCCTGGATGATCTTCGAGAACTCGATCTGCATCCGGCGGGGCAGGTCCAGCTTGTGGTCGTTCTTCAGGACGTACGCGATACCGCCCTTGCCGGACTGCGAGTTGACCCGGATGACCGCCTCGTAGGAGCGGCCGACGTCCTTCGGGTCGATCGGCAGGTACGGCACCGCCCACTCGATGTCGTCGACGGTGACGCCCTTCGCGGCCGCGTCGGCCTCCATGGCGTCGAAGCCCTTCTTGATGGCGTCCTGGTGGGAGCCGGAGAAGGACGTGTAGACCAGGTCGCCCACGTACGGGTGGCGCGGGTGGACCTCCATCTGGTTGCAGTACTCCCACGTACGACGGATCTCGTCGATGTCGGAGAAGTCGATCTGCGGGTCGACGCCCTGGGAGAAGAGGTTCATGCCCAGGGTCACCAGGTCGACGTTGCCGGTGCGCTCGCCCTGTCCGAACAGGCAGCCCTCGACGCGGTCGGCGCCGGCCATCAGGGCGAGTTCGGCGGCGGCGACCGCCGTACCGCGGTCGTTGTGCGGGTGGATGGAGATGACGACGTGCTCGCGGCGGGAGATGTTGCGGCTCATCCACTCGAAGCGGTCGGCGTGGGTGGAGGGGGTCGAACGCTCCACCGTGGCGGGCAGGTTGAGGATGATCTCGCGGCCCGGACCCGGCTGGTAGACGTCCATCACCGCCTCGCAGACCTCCAGCGCGAAGTCCAGCTCGGTGTCGGTGAAGATCTCGGGGCTGTACTGGTAGCCGAACTCCGTCTCGGGGCCCAGCAGCTTCTCCGCGTACTCCATCACCAGGCGGGTGCCGTCGACGGCGATCTGCTTGATGTCGTCCTTGGAGCCACGGAAGACGACCCGGCGGAACACGGGCGCGGTGGCGTTGTACAGATGGACGGTCGCCCGCTTGGCGCCCTTCAGGGACTCCACCGTGCGCTCGATCAGGTCCTCGCGGGCCTGGGTCAGTACGGAGATGGTGACGTCGTCCGGGATCGCGCCCGGCTCCTCGACGATCGACCGCACGAAATCGAAGTCGGTCTGGCCGGACGCCGGGAACCCGACCTCGATCTCCTTGTAGCCCATCTTGACCAGCTGGTCGAACATCCGGCGCTTGCGCTCGGGCGACATCGGGTCGATCAGTGCCTGGTTGCCGTCACGCAGGTCGGTGGAGAGCCAGCGGGGTGCGACGGTGATCCGCTGGTTCGGCCAGGTGCGGTCCGGGATGTCGACCTGCTCGTACTGGCCGTACTTGTGGATCGGCATGGTGCTGGGCTGCTGGCGGTTCGCCATGATTGCGGGGCTCCTCAGGATGTCCGGAAAGGACGGCCGACACGCAACGCGAAGCTCCGCGGGGAGGGAGTCGACCTGGACTACAGGCCCTCGCCGCGGCAGCTAAGAAGAAGCAGCCCGAAACGCATGATGCGCAGAATGCTAGCGGAGCCGCTCTCCGTGCGGGGCGCCGTATCAGTATGCGGGACCAGGGGAGCAAAGAGGACAAAAAGTGCGCTATACCACTTCGTCACGGAGCGTGCGCTACCTGTCCGCATATTTCACCAATCATGGTTGCGGCTAGTGACACGGTCATGACTCAGTGCAAGGGTGCCGGGCATGACGACCAACGGGGGCTTCGAGCCCGTCTTCTGCACCGTCATTCCGCCGCATGTCCTCGACAAGCTGGCCCGGAACGACGATCCCGCACTCTCCGGTCCCGCCCAGCGCACCTTGATGCGCGACAGCGAGCTGCGCGGCCGCCGCCGCGTCACCACCGAGTTCGGCCTCGCGGCCGCGCCGACGGCGAAGGCACCGTCGGACCAGCCGCTGCGCACCATCCACGACGCCGGGCACAAGACCGACCTGCCGGGCACGAAGGTCCGCGCCGAGGGCTCGGACCCCGGCCAGGACGCCACCGTCAACCGCGCCTACGCCGGCCTCGGCGCCACCTTCGACCTCTATCTGAAGGCCTACACCCGCCACTCGATCGACGGCGACGGCCTCCCGCTCGACGCGACCGTCCACTTCGACGAGAACTACAACAACGCCTTCTGGAACGGCGAGCAGATGGTGTTCGGCGACGGCGACGGCGAGATCTTCCTCGACTTCACCATCCCGATCGACGTGATCGGCCACGAGCTGACCCACGGCGTCACCCAGTACACGGCGAACCTGACCTACTACGGCCAGCCCGGCGCCCTGAACGAGTCGATGTCCGACGTCTTCGGCTCGCTCATCAAGCAGTACACGCTCGGCCAGACCGCCGCCGAGGCCGACTGGCTGATCGGCGCGGGCCTGCTCGCGCCCAGCGTCTCCGGCAAGGCCCTGCGCTCGATGAAGGAGCCGGGCAGCGCGTACGACGACGACGTGCTCGGCAAGGACCCGCAGCCCGCGACCATGGACGACTACGTCCGCACAGGCCGCGACAACGGCGGCGTCCACATCAACTCCGGCATCCCCAACCACGCGTTCTACCTGGTCGCGACTGCCCTCGGCGGCCATGCCTGGGAGAAGGCGGGACAGATCTGGTACGACGTCCTGACCGGCGGCGAACTCTCGGACCGGGCCCTGTTCACCGACTTCGCGAAGCTCACGGTCGCGGCGGCGAAGGCCCGCTTCAACGAAGGCGAAGAACTCCAGGCCGTGTCGAAGGCCTGGGAGCAGGTCGGGGTGCGGATCCTCTGAGTCCGTACTAGACAGGGACCCATGCGTATTCAGGTGCGGCGCACGGGCGGTTTCGCGGGCATCGAGCGGCACAAGGTGGTCGACACCTCGGGGCTGCCCGATGCCCACGAATGGCACGCCCTGGCCGAGAAGGCTCTCGCCGCCGGCCGGGGCACCCGGCCCATCGGGGTTCCGGACGGCTTCAGTTACGAGATCACCGTGGACGGGAGGACGGTGTACGCGGCCGATCCCCGGCTGACGGAAGAGCAACGGAAACTGATCTCGAAGGTGCTCAAAGAGGGCGCTTAGCTGGTTGTTCACGCCCGCCCGTTGACTTCCCTACCCGCCGGTACCGATGATCCGGCGCATGGCGACTCAAGAGCATCCGATCCCCCAGTTCCCGGCCGGCTTCCTGTGGGGTGTCTCGACCTCGGCCCATCAGATCGAGGGCGCGGCGGACGAGCGCGAGCGGTCCGTGTGGGACGCCTTCACGGCCGAGCCGGGCCGGGTCAAGGACGACTCGACGGCGGCGGTGGCCTGCGACCACTACCACCGCTACCGCGAGGACGTGTCCCTGCTGGCCGGCCTGGGCGTGGACGCGTACCGCTTCTCGATCTCCTGGCCGCGCGTCCGGACGGCCAAGGGCCTCGACTTCTACGACCGTCTCGTGGACGAGCTGGTCGCGGCGGGCGTACGTCCGGTCCCGACCCTCTTCCACTGGGACCTGCCGGTCACACTGGACTGGCTGGAGCGGGACACGGCTTCCCGGTTCGCCGAGTACGTGTCCCTCGTGGCCGATCGTCTCGGCGACCGCGTCAAGAAGTGGATCACCATCAACGAGCCCGCCGAACACACCCTGTTCGGGCACGCGTTGGGCGCCCACGCCCCGGGCAAGCAGCTGATGTTCGACGCGCTGCCCGCCGCCCACCACCAGCTCCTGGGCCACGGTCTGGCCGTACAGGCACTGCGCGCGGCCGGTGCCACGGACATCGGCATCGCCAACTCGCACGGCCCGACATGGCCGGCCTCCCGGAACCAACCCGACCTGGAGGCGGCCGACTTCTATGACCTGCTCCTGAACCGGCTGTTCGCCGAGCCGGTCCTGCTGGGTGAATACCCCTCAGGACTGGGAGACTTGATGCCGGGCGACGTCGCCGCCGACCTCAAAATCATCGGCGAACCGCTCGACTTCTACGGCGTCAACTACTACGCCCCGACCCGGGTGGGCGCCCCGCAGGGCGAGGACATCGAGTTCGGCGGTCTGACGATCCCCGCCGAACTCCCCTTCTCCGTCCGGGAGATCGAGAACGTCCCGGTGACGGACTTCGGCTGGCCGGTGGTCCCGGAGGGGCTCACCGAACTCCTCACCGGCATGCGCGAGCGCTACGGCGACCGGCTCCCGCCCGTCGTCATCACCGAGAACGGCTGCTCGTACGAGGGGATCGACGACCAGGACCGGATCGCCTACCTGGACGGCCACATCCGCGCCCTGCACAAGGCGGTCGAGGCGGGCGTGGACATACGCGGGTACTTCGTGTGGTCGCTGATGGACAACTTCGAGTGGGCGGAGGGGTACGCGCGGCGGTTCGGGCTGGTCCACGTCGATTTCGAGACGCTGGCCAGGACCCCGAAGGCGTCGTACGAGTGGTACGGGAACCTGCTCCGGGCCCAGAGGTGAGCACAGCTGGCTCGGAGCCCGTCGAGCGGGTCGGCAAGGGCTGGACAGCGTCCCTGTCGCTGGCCAACGTGGCGATCTGGGTGGGCTGGTACGGCCCGCTGCAGATCCTTTTGGCCCGGCAGGCCGAGGACTTCGCGCCCGGCACCGGCATGTCGAAGGAGACCCTGCTGGCCTGGGTGACCGGCGTGGGCGCGGTGGTGTCCCTGGCGGCGAACCCGTTCTTCGGCGCCCTGTCGGACCGGACCACGGCCCGCTGGGGCCGCCGCAGCCCCTGGATCGTGGCCGGTGCGGCGGGCGGCGCGCTGTCGTTGCTGCTGCTCGCGGGCGCGGACGGCCTGTGGCTGATGACGCTCGGCTGGTGTCTGGTCCAGCTCACCCTGAACGCGGCCTTCGCGGCGGTGACGGCGGCCGTGCCGGACCGGGTGCCGCGGCTCCAGCGGGGCGCGGTGGGCGGCTGGATCGGGGCGGCGCAGATCCTCGGCGCGGTCGTCGGCACGGGCCTGGCGACCGCGGCGGGCGGGATCGCGGCGGGCTATGCGGCGTGCGGGGTGTTCGCGCTGGCGGGTGTGCTGCCGTACGTGCTCCGCCACCGCGACCTCAGACTCTCGGCCACGGACCGGCCGCCCTGGTCCTGGCGTGCGTTCGCGCGCGGCTTCTGGCTGAGCCCGCGCCGCCACCCTGACTTCGCCTGGGCCTGGCTGACCCGCTTCCTGATCAACCTCAGCAACGCCCTGGTGATCCTCTACCTCCTCTACTACCTGCGGGACCGCCTCCACCACGACGACCCCGAGCAGGGCGTCCTGATCCTCACGGCGGTGGACAGCGTGGCGCTGCTGGCCACGGTGGTGGTGGGCGGCGTCTGGTCGGACCGGGTGGGCCGCCGCAAACCCTTCGTCCGCTGGTCGGGAGTGCTGATGGCGGCCGCCACGGCCCTGCTCGCCGTCTGGCAGACCTGGCCGAGCACGATCGTCGTGGCGGCACTGCTGGGGGTCGGCCTGGGGGTGTTCATGTCGGTGGACTTCGCCTTGATGACGGACGTCCTGCCCACTGCGTCGGACCGCGGCAAGGACTTGGGCGTCATCAACGTGGCGAACGCCCTGCCGCAGGTGGCCGCCCCCGCCGTGGCGGCACCGATCGTCACACACCTAGGGGGGTACCGGGCGCTGTACGGGTTGGCGGCGGCGGTGGGTTTGGCGGGGGCGATACTGGTCGGCCGTATAAGAGGCGTCGACTAGGTCTCCCCAGGGGCGCGGGGCTGTATCGATTTGCGGCTCCGCCGCGTGGGTGCGACCAGGCAGAGCTACAGCGCCCCTGCCTCCCTCGCGGCATACACCGACGGATACACCGGCCGATACCCCAACTCCCGCCGAATCCGCTCCGTGGACGTAATCACCAGCCACGGATCGGGGTCGACCCGCTCGTACAACTCGGCCGGCACCTCAACCCCGTTGAGCTGATGCAACTCCACCGCCGTCACAGGCGCATCGTCGGCGATGTTGTACACCCGCCCCGCGATCCCCGGCGCATACAGAATCCGCAGCAACCCCTGGGCGACGTCAACGTGATGCCCCATCTGGAGCCGCTGGGCCGACGCCCAGTTCTTCGCCCACATCAGGGACTGCGCGAGATGCGGATCCCCCTCGCCGTACACGAAGGGCAGCCGCCCGACCCGCACATCGAGCCCCTCCAGCGCGAACAGCTCCCGCTCGGCCTCCGCCTTGGACGCGGGATAGGCGCCCCACATCGAACCGCCGGGCCGGCTCTCGTCGTCCTCGGTCAGCGGACGCCCCCGCCCCTCTCCGTACACCAGCCCGGTGCTGACCTGCACGAACCGCCGAACGCCGGAGGCCACCGCGGCCCGCCCCAGCTCCACGGCCGCGTCCCGGTTGACGGCCCACGCCTCCTCGTCCGGCACCCCACGGAACGCCGCGGCGACGTTCACGACCGCGTCGGCCCCGGCGACGGCCTTGCCGAGTGCCTCGGTGTCGCGGAGATCGCCCACGACGACCTCGGCGCCGAGTGCGGCGAAGGGCTCACCGCGCGCGGCGTCCCGCACCAGCACCCGTACCTGCTCCCCCGGTCGGGACTGCGCCAGCAGCCTCGGTACGAAGCGCCGGCCGACCTGTCCCGTCGTACCTGTCACCAATGTCAGCATGTGCTGCTCCTCTCGTCCCGACCAGCGTGGAGCGGCCGCGCACGCACCGGGAGAGACCTCTTGATCGGGGGATCGGCAGTCCCTGGATAAGCCGGGCGGGGTGCCGCACGCTGGAGGGGTGAACCGAGCCGAACTCGCCGACTTCCTGCGCCGTGGCCGCGCCCGGCTGAACCCGTCCGACGTGGGTCTTGCGCCGGGCACCCGGCGTCGTACGCCCGGTCTGCGCAGGGAGGAGGTGGCGCAGCTGGCGGGCATGTCGGTGGACTACTACACCCGTCTCGAACAGTCCCGGGGTCCGCGCCCCTCCCGTCAGATGCTGACGGCGCTGGCCCGCGCGCTGCGCCTGGCCGATGTGGAGCAGGACCACCTGTTCCATCTGGCCGGCGAGGAGCCGCCGCGGCGCGAGACGGCGTCGGCGCATGTCCGGCCGGGGCTGCTGCTGATCCTGGACCGGCTGCACGACACCCCGGCGCAGGTGGTGAACGACTGCGGTGAGGTGCTGGCGCAGAACGCGATGGCCAGGGCCCTGGTGGGTGACGTGATGTCCCGCCCGCGGCGCGAGCGCAATCTGACCCGCCTCTTCTTCCTGGACCCGACCGCGCGCACGCTGTTCCCCGAGGAGGACCTCGCGGACCACGCGCGCACCCAGGTCGCCACGCTGCGCGCGGTGGCCGCGGCCCGCCCCGACGACCCGGAACCGGCCGCGCTGGTGGCCGAACTCCGGTCGTCCAGCGCGGAGTTCGCCCGCCTGTGGGACGAGCACGAGGTGTTCCAGCGCAACAGGGCCACGAAGCGCTTCGTGCACCCCGTGGTCGGCCTACTGGAAGTCGACTGCGAGGTCATGGTCAGCCACGAACACCACCACCTCCTGGTCGTCCACACGGCCCGCCCGGGAACGGAGTCGTACGAACGCCTGCAACTGCTGAGGGTGATCGGCCTGCAGGACCTGGCCCCGCACGAGGCGACCCCCTAGAACCCCAGCTTCCGCAACTGCCGAGGATCCCGCTGCCAGTCCTTCGCCACCTTCACATGGAGGTCCAAGCTGCATCAATGTGCGGCTACCGCCGCGCGGCCGGCGTGCCGAGGAGCGCCTCGACCTGCTTGCGGCTCTTGATACCGACCTCCTTCAGGCGCTTGCGCAGACGGCCACCGCCATGAACCCCCACCCACCCTGCTCAGAACCCCAACTTCCGCAACTGCCGAGGATCCCGCTGCCAGTCCTTCGCCACCTTCACATGGAGGTCCAAGTAGACCGGCGTGCCGAGGAGCGCCTCGATCTGCTTGCGGCTCTTGATGCCGACCTCCTTCAGGCGCTTGCCCTTGGGGCCGATGATGATGCCCTTCTGGCTGGGGCGCTCGATGTAGACGAAGGCGTGGATGTCGAGGAGGGGCTTGTCGGCGGGGCGGTCCTCACGGGGGAGCATCTCCTCGACGACCACCGCGATGGAGTGCGGGAGCTCGTCGCGGACGCCCTCCAGGGCCGCCTCGCGGATGAGCTCGGCGATCATGACCTGCTCGGGCTCGTCCGTGAGGTCGCCCTCGGGGTAGAGCGCAGGACCTTCGGGGAGCATCGGGATCAGCAGGTCCGCCAGCAGGTCGACCTGCTTGTTCGCGGTCGCCGACACCGGGACGATCTCCGCCCACTCGATACCGAGCTCCCTGCCCAGCTGGTCGATGGCGATGAGCTGCTCGGCGAGCGTCTTGGAGTCGACGAGGTCCGTCTTCGTGACGATCGCGACCTTCGGGGACTTCTTGATCCCCGCCAGCTCCTTCGCGATGAAACGGTCACCGGGCCCGAGCTTCTCGTTCGCCGGCAGACAGAAGCCGATCACGTCGACCTCGGCCCACGTGGTGCGTACGACGTCGTTCAGCCGCTCGCCGAGCAGCGTGCGCGGCTTGTGAAGGCCGGGGGTGTCGACCAGGATCAGCTGAGCCTCCGGCCGGTGCACGATCCCACGGACCGTGTGCCGCGTCGTCTGCGGCTGGTTCGCGGTGATCGCCACCTTCTGGCCGACCAGAGCGTTCGTGAGGGTGGACTTGCCCGCGTTGGGGCGGCCCACGAAGCAGGCGAAGCCGGCGCGGTGGGGTGCCTCGGACGAGGCCGACGGCTCGGATGACTGACTACGAACGCTCATGCGGCCCATTCTCCCTGATCCACAGAGCTCCGCCGCACCGTGAGGTTTCGGTAACCCGCAGGCAACGAAACGTCACGGAAACACGGCTGTACGCGTCCGGAAACGCACGCCGGTGACCCTCTGACGAGCCCCCACCTCGTTGGAGACCCCCATGCCTCTCGCCGCGCAAGGCATCGACACCGGCGACACCGCCTGGCTGCTCGCCGCCACCGCCCTCGTCCTGCTGATGACCCCGGGCCTCGCCCTGTTCTACGGCGGCATGGTCCGCACGAAGAGCGTCCTCAACATGCTGATGATGAGCTTCGTGTCGATCGCCCTGGTCACGGTGGTGTGGCTGGCGGCCGGATACTCACTGGCCTTCGGGGACGACATCGGCGCCGGCCTCATCGGCGGGCTGGAGCACGCCGGTATGGGCGGCCTCGGCCCGGACAGCGTCCAGGGCACCGTTCCGACCCTCCTCTTCGCCACCTTCCAGCTCACGTTCGCGATCATCACGGCGGCCCTGATCAGCGGCGCGATCGCAGACCGCGCGAAGTTCGGGGCATGGCTGGTGTTCGTCCCCGTCTGGGCACTCCTCGTATACGTTCCCGTCGCCCACTGGGTGTGGGGCCCCGGCGGCTGGATCCTGGACAGGCTCGGCGCGCTCGACTTCGCGGGCGGTCTGCCCGTCGAGATCACCTCCGGCGCCTCCGGTCTCGCCCTCGCGCTGGTCCTCGGCCCGCGGCTGGGATTCAAGAAGGACGCCATGCGCCCGCACAACCTCCCCATGGTCGTCCTGGGCGCGGGCCTGCTCTGGTTCGGCTGGTTCGGCTTCAACGCGGGCTCGGCCCTCGGCGCCAACGGCCTCGCCGCCGCGGCCTTCCTCAACACCCTCGCGGCAGGCTGCACGGGCCTGCTCGGCTGGCTCTTCGTGGAGCAGAAGCGCGACGGCCACCCCACCACCCTGGGCGCCGCGTCCGGTGCCGTGGCCGGCCTGGTCGCGATCACCCCGTCCTGCGGCTCGGTCTCCCTCCTCGGCGCACTCGTCGTCGGCCTCGCCGCCGGTGTCGTCTGCTCGTACGCCGTCGGCTGGAAGTTCAAGCTGGACTACGACGACTCGCTCGACGTCGTCGGCGTCCACCTGGTCGGCGGAGTCATCGGCACGCTCCTGATCGGCGTCTTCGCGGTCGAGTCGATGACCGGTGGCGCCGAGGGCCTCCTGTACGGCGGCGGGCTCGCTCAGCTCGGCAAGCAGCTCGTGGCCGTGGTCGCCGTGGGGACGTACGCCTTCGTGGTGACGTACGGCATCGGGAAGCTGATCGACCGGACGATGGGTTTCCGGGCCGACGAGGAGCACGAGCACACCGGCCTGGACCTTACGGTGCACGCCGAGACCGCATACGATCACGGCGTCCTGGGCCACGGCGCCCCGGTCAGCGCGTCCTCCGTCCCCTCAGCCCAGAAGGTCAAGACCCAGGCATGAAGCTCATCACCGCGATCGTCAAGCCGTACCGCCTCGACGAGGTCAAGACCGCCCTCCAGGAACTCGGCGTGCACGGCCTGACCGTGACCGAGGCCAGCGGCTACGGCCGGCAACGCGGCCACACCGAGGTGTACCGCGGCGCCGAGTACCAGGTCGACCTGGTCCCCAAGGTCCGTATCGAGGTGGTCGTCGACGACGCCGACTCGGACGCGGTCATCGACGCGATCGTCAAGGCCGCCCAGACGGGCAAGATCGGCGACGGCAAGGTGTGGGCACTGCCGGTGGAGACCGTCGTACGGGTGAGGACGGGTGAGCGCGGGCCCGACGCGCTCTGAGATGGGCGGCGGGTGGTACGTACTCGTTGAGCGGAACCAGGGGCACAGCGACAGCAACTGGCTGCTGAAGGACAAGATCCATGTGGAGGGCGGCCGGGAACAGGCGCTGGCGCGCGCCGAGGAGTTGAGCCTCTCCCTCCCGGGGGCCCTCTGGCGCGCCGAGGAGTACGGCCACCTCGTGTTCCGGACCTCTGAGACGAGCTGGCTGCTGGAGTTCACCACCGAGGCGTGGCACGCGGACTGGGACAAGCCGCACACCTTCACCGAGTACGCCCGTCTGACCG
The DNA here is from genome assembly GCF_044903305.1 of Streptomyces sp. NPDC019531. NCBI lineage: Bacteria > Bacillati > Actinomycetota > Actinomycetes > Kitasatosporales > Streptomycetaceae > Streptomyces > Streptomyces sp. NPDC019531. Next base: position 36,839 of record NZ_JBJDQL010000005.1, read on the forward strand.
TCGCCGAGCTCGTCGCCTCGAAGGAACCCCCTCCCGCGCAGCGCCCCGCGTCGAAGAAAGGCGTTTTGCGCCGCGCCCTGGGCCGTGACTAGACGACCGGTGTCCGCGCCCGCCGCGCCCTGACGAACAGCACCGTCCCCACGGCGGCCGCCGCCCCCAGCACCACCGCGACCAGCCACGGCAACGCGAAGAAGGACGCGCCCGCCGACTCCCGCGTGTCCTTGGCGCTTGCCGTCAACTTCACGTCGCCCCAGTCGAGTTGGGGCGCCCCACTCCACGGCTCGCTCAGTCGCACCCGCTGCCCCGGCAGCAACTCCCCCGGAATCCTGGCGAGTTCGCGGGCCAGCAGCGTCCGCCCGAACAACCCCGTCGCCCGCAGCTCCACCTTCGGGTCGAGCGTCACGTTGCCGGTGTTGCGCAGGGTGTACGAGATCGTCGCGCCGCTGTCCCCCAACCCAGGTACCAGCGGCTGGTGATGGCTGACGCGGACGTCCTCGACGGCGATCGCCGGCACGGTCGGTCCACCCACCCGCAGATAGATCCTCGCGGCGACGGCCCGCTGCACACCGAGCGCCACGGCGCCGTCGCCCTTGTCGATCCGCTCGTCCAGTGCCACCAACGCACCGGGATGGTCGCCCGGTTCCGCGCCCTCGGGCACCGTCAGCGTGAAGGGCACGGTGACCTTGCCGTGCGCGGGGACGGTCACCCGGGACTTCGCGGGCTTCGCCCAGGCACCCACCCCGCGCTGCTTCTCCGCGACCGTGCGCACGGCGAAACCGCCGTCGCGGGCGGTGTTGTAGGCGTCGGCGGCGTAGAGCCGGAAGGTCAGCGGCTCGCCGGTCTTGTTGGTGACGACCACCTTGTCATCGATGCTCTGGCCGGGGTCCGCGGAGAGATAGAAGTAGGGCCGCGCGGCGATCTGGGACGCGGCCGGATAGACGGACCAGCTGCCGTTGTCGGCGGCGTACGCGGGCGCGGTGGCCGTGACCAGGAACAGGCTCAGGAGGAGGACGTACAGCTTGCGCATGGGTGCGGACCCCCACGGTGGTGAGAAGGACGGACGGGCGGGTGCGGGCGCCCGTACGGTCAGCTGAGCGTGAGAGTGAGAACGCCGGAGTACGTGCCCACGGGCGTGAACGCCGGTACGTTCAGGGAGAGTCCGGCGTCCACGGTGAACTCACCGCCGGTGAGCGTGGAGTTGGGGGTGGACGCGAGGGTCGCCCCGGAGGATCCGACCGTGCCGGCGGAACCGGCCTGGCAGGTGCTCGGGCTGCCCGCCTTGGTGGCGCAGTCGGGGCTCCAGCTCAGCGCACCGGCGTCGATCTTGGCGCCGGGGCCGGTGAAGTCGGTGACCTTGCCGGTGAGGGACCAGCCGGCCGGGCCGCCGCGGAAGTCCTGGACGGTCACCGTGTTGAGGTCACCGGTCGAGGCTCCGCCCTTGCCGTAGTCCACCGCCGAGAGGCTGACGGTGTCCCCGGTCTGGGACATGGACAGGGTGCCCGCCTTCACTGTGGTGGTGACCTTCTGGCTGCCGTCCGGGACGGGCGTGTCGTCGATGACGACGTACGCCTTGGGCCCGGTGCCCTTGGCGTCGCTCCACGCGCTGCCCTCGTACGCCACGACACCGGTCGTCGTCTTGTCGTTGACGACGAGCGAGCCGCTGAAGGCGCCCGAGGAGTCGGCGGTCGCGGTGGCCGTGTCCGCGGTCTGGGCGGCGCCGGCCCGCCCGGCCAGGGTGACCGTCGCGCCCGGGGTGAACTTGCTGCCGGTGACGGTGACGCTGTCACCGGGCTTCCCGGAGGCCGAACCCAGCGTGATGTCCCGCTCGTTGACGGGGTTCGCGTCCGTCGCGGTCACCGTCTCGGAGACCGGGGCGGGCGGGTTCGTCACCGTGCAGGGGGTGTCCAGTTCGAGGATGTAGCTGGTGTGGATGTTGTAGTCGCCGGGCGCGAGGGTGATCGCGCCGGGTGCGGTGACCTTGAAGGTGCCGGTCATGGAGAACGAGGGGAAGGCGCCGTTGCCGGGCACCGGGTCGTTCTTCTTGGGTCCGGCGACCGTCACGGCACCGGTCTGGGCGCCGCCGAGGGTGACCTTTCCGGTCGGCGTCATGATGTCGGCGGGCAGCGCGATCGCCGTGGGGTTGCTGGCGGCGGGCTTGACCACCGTGTAGGTCACGGTGACGGTGTCGCCCACCTTGGGGCTGGTGTTGTCCACGGCGATGTTGGCCGTCGTGGTGCCGTCGATCGGCGGGATGCCCGCGACCGCGGGCGGGATGCAGTGCGTGGCGAAGTCCACGTTGGTGGCGGCACCGGCCGGACAGGCCAGTGCGCCGCTCGCGGTGACCGCGAGCGCGGTCGCCCCGAGCAACGAAGCCCAGTGACGTCTTCGGGTTGTCGAACCCATGGGTTGCCCCCTCTCTTCTGCGCTCACTGGGGGCATTGATGTGTGGATCGCGTGAGAAGTCAATGGAGCCGCCGCAGAAATCTGACGATTCATCAGTTTCCGCGGCGGCGTTGAGGGTTGCTCAGTCGAACACGAACGGCCCCGGCGACTGCGGTCCGGTCGCCGTGCAGGTGACGGTAATCCCGAAGACGACGATCTGCAGCGAACCGCCGTACGACTCCAGGCTGTCGCCGGAGGCCACGGTGCCGTTGAGCGGACCGACGGTGACGGGGTCGCCGGCCGCGATGGCGGGGTTCTCCGTGCCGGTGAAGGTGGTGGTGCCGCCGTTCGCGTTCACGAAGGTGAGGGTCGAGGCGATCGAGTCCTCGTCGAGCGCGAGCGGCGCGTTGATCGCCGAGGTGACGGTGACGGTGGCGGCGGTGCCGTCCTGGGTGGCGGTGAGAGTGGCCTCGCCGCTGCCGTAGATGCCACAGTCCGCGTCGATGGTCGCGGTGTCCGGTGTGACGGCCAGGGCGGCGGGCGCGAACGCGAGCCCGGCGGCCGCGAGCGTGCCGACCACCAGTGCCGCACCGGTACTTATGCGCTTGCCTTTCATGGAATCCGGTTCCCTTCCCGTGGTGGGGACTGCCATGTGGGGATGGACGGGGGGTGCATCCCGACGGACGGCCGGCGATCACGGGCGTGGTGCGGTACGCCTCGCGAGCTGGAATCTGACGGTCCGTCGGAATTTCCGGTTCCATTGATGCGCGTGGGACGACGAACGGCAAGCCGGAATTCCGGCCAAGTGTTACCGGGGGTATCAGCCAGCGGTCACGGTACTCCGCACGGCGCCGTCGGGCCCCGCCAGCAGTACCGGGGTCTGCGACCCGCCCAGGTCCCGGACAGCGGCCAGGTCCTGTGCGGAGGCCGATTCCGCATCCGTCACCACAGCGGCCGCCTCCAGCGACTTCGCCCCGGACGCCACCGCCATGGCCACCGCCGTCCGCAGCGCGCTCAGCTTCAGGGACGCCAGCTCGACGGTCCCGGCCACATAGGTCCGCCCGGTGTCGTCCCGTACGGCCGCCCCCTCGGCCACCCCGTTCCGGGCCCGGGCCGAACGGGCCAGGGTGACGATCTTGCGGTCCTCGGGGTCAAGCGCACTGTTGTCGGTCATGACAGGAGCATACGAAGCGGGACCCCCACGACACCGCCACGGGGTACGCCACCCGCCGGGAACACCGTCGGCCAAGCGACACCGGGGCCGGGGGCACCGCCGCCGGGGGCCGACCACGGCTGAGGGCACCGCCCTCCGGAGGACCAACCACGACTGGGCACACCGCCCCCGGAGGACCAACAGCGGCTGGGGGCACCGCCTCCGGAGGACCGACTACGGCTGAGGACACCGCCCTCCCGGGGGACCAACCACGGTTTGGGGGCACCGCCCTCCCGGGGGACCAACCACGACTGGGCACACCGCCCCCGGAGGACCAACAGCGGCTGGGGGCACCGCCTCCGGAGGACCGACTACGGCTGAGGACACCGCCCT
>NZ_JBJDQL010000005.1:40866-71503 GCF_044903305.1 Streptomyces sp. NPDC019531
CCCGGGGGACCAACAGCGGCTGAGGACACCGCCCTCCCGGGGGACCAACCACGACTGGGCACACCGCCCCCGGAGGACCAACCACAACTCAGGACACCGCCCTCCCGGGGGACCAACCACGGTTTGGGGCACCGCTCAGCAGAGGGACGTCAGCCGCGGCGCGGGGCTCAGCCCGCCGGGGGAAGACCCACCGTGGCAAGAACACCACCCATCGCAGGGGGGACGTCGACCGCGACTGGAGGCGCCACCCGCCGTGGGGAAGACGACCCGCGGATCGGGCACCGCACAGCACAGGCGCACCGAGAGCCCCGCCCAGCAGAGGGACGCCGGCCGCACCTCACCGCACAGCCCGCCAGGACGGCATCGGCCGCGACTGGAGGCCCCCAACCCCGCGCCCGCCACCTCACCCCGCCACGGGATACATCGCCCCCCGCCGCCCCTCCGGTGAGGCCAGCCACTCCAGCTTGGCCGCGGTGCCCGCCTCGTCCAGCGGGGTGTGCAGCACGACGGTCAGATCGGAGCGCGCCGGCACCTTCATCGCCGTGGACTCCACGCACAGCAGCCCGACCAGCGGATGGTCGAGCTCCTTGCGGATCACCCCCGCGTCCTGGATGTCCCGCCGCTCCCACAGCTCGGTGAACTCGGCGCTCGCCGACTTCAGCTGGGCCAGCACCTCCTGGAGCCCCTCGTCGTCCGGCCGCGCCGAGGCGGCCGCCCGGAACTGGGCGACGACGGTGCGCGCGTTCTGTTCCCAGCTGTGCGATCGCGACCGGTACAGCGGGTCGATGAAGAAGTCGACGAGACAGTTCTGTGTGTTCTCCGGCCGCATCCCCAGCACCCAGCCGGCCGCTTCGTTGTACATCACGCAGTTGTAGTAGGCGTCCATGATGTGCGCCGGATACGGCATCCACGCGTCGATCAGCCGCCGCAGCCCCTCGCAGCCGTGATCGGCGGCCGGCTCCGGCGCGGGCGGGTTCAGACCGGCGAGGACGTACAGATGCCGCCGCTCGGCATTGCTGAGCCGCAGCACCCGCCCGACGGAGTCCAGAACCTGCGGGGAGACGGAGATGTCCCGCCCCTGCTCCAGCCACTGGTACCAGGAGGCACCCACCCCGGCGAGCACCGCGACCTCCTCGCGCCGCAGCCCCGGCGTCCGCCGCCGCGCCCCACCGTCCGGCAGCCCGGCCTCCGTGGGCGACACCCGGGCCCGCCGGCTCATCAGGAACTCGCGCAGTTCACGGTGCCGTTCACTCTTGGGTACGACCTCGGGCACGAACACATCCCCCTCGTGGTTGCCTGGTGGTGCCACCACCAGCACAACTTGCCGCTCCCCACTGCTATTCCGACGCGCGCAGGCTCTTGCCCATGGCGATCGACACCAAAAGCCCCGCTCCCGATTCGCTCGACACCCCCCGGCTGTCGACGCGCGACAAGCTCGTCCTGTTCGTCCTGTGCGCCGCCCAGTTCATGGTCGCGCTGGACTTCTCCGTCCTGAACGTCGCCCTGCCCGTCCTCGGCGCCGACCTCGGCATGAGCCAGTCCGCCCTCCAATGGGCGGTCACGGCGTTCGCGCTCCCGTCCGGCGGTTTCCTGCTCCTGTTCGGCCGCATCGGAGACCTGTACGGCCGTCGGAAGCTGTTCCTCAGCGGCCTTGCCCTGTTCGGCGCCGCCTCCCTCCTCGCGACCCTCGCCTGGGACCCGGCGTCCTTCCTCGCCGGACGCGCCCTCCAGGGCCTCGGCGCGGCGGCGATCGTGCCGACCGGCATGTCCCTGCTGACGACCACCTTCCCCGAGGGCCCCGCCCGCGACCGCGCCCTGGGCATCTCGGGCACCCTGCTCTCGCTCGGCTTCACCATCGGCATGGTGGCCGGCGGCACCCTGACCGACACCCTCGGCTGGCGCTCCACGATGGGCCTGCTCACCGTGTTCGCCCTGATCGTGCTGCCGCTCGCCCCCGGCCTGCTGCCGGAGTCCCGCACCCCGGACCGCCCGCGCCTGGACATCCCCGGCGCGATCACCGTCACCGGCGGCCTGCTCTCCCTGATCTACGCCCTCTCGACCGCCGCCGACCACGGCTTCGCCCGCCCCGACGTCATCACGACCCTGATCACGGGCCTCCTGCTGCTGGCCGCCTTCGTGACCGTCGAGTCCCGCACCCAAGCGCCCCTGGTCTCCCTGCCGATGCTGCGCCGCCGCACGGTGGCGTGGGGCAACATCGGCGGTCTGGTCACTTTCTCGATGATGTCGACGGTCGTCTTCGTACTGACCCTCTACCTCCAGGAGGTCCTGGACCTGTCCGCCTTCGAGACCGGCCTGGTCTTCGGCGTCCAGGGCGTCCTCTCGGCGGTGGCCGGCACCTACGCCCCGAAGGTCATCGGCCGCTTCGGCCCCCGCCGCACGCTCGTGGGCTCGCTCGTCGGCCAGGGCGCCCTGATCGCCGCCCTGCTGGGCCTGGACACCGGGAGCTGGTCGGTGTGGCTCGCCACGGCCGCCGTCTCCCTGGCCAGCATGTGCCACCTGGGCGCGATCATCTCGTACGGCGTCACGGTCACCTCCGGCGTCCCGGACGCGGAACAGGGCCTGGCCACCGGCCTGGTCACCTCGACCCAGCAGGTCGGCCTCACGATCGGCATCCCACTGCTCGGCGTCCTCGCCACCACCTCCCACGACCTGCTGACCGGCGTCCACACGGTCCTCGCCCTGGACGCGGTGATCGTGCTGGCGGCGGCGGTGCTGGTCGCGACGGGACTGCGGGTGCGCTCAGGGGCGGTCGAGGCGGAGCCGCTCGGCGCGCGGTAGACCGGCCACCACCAGGTCGTACGAGTCCTCGACGAGCTCCCGGATCAGACGGTCCGGGAGCTCGCCGTCGACCGTGACGGTGTTCCAGTGGCGCTTGTTCATGTGGTACCCGGGGATGATCAGCCCGGGGTGGTCGGTGCGCAGCCGGATCGCGTCCTCCGGGTCGCATTTCAGGTTGACCTTCAGGGGCCGCGCGTCGAGCCAGCTCAGGGCGAACATCTTGCCGAGCACCTTGAAGACCGAGACCACCGGGCTGAACGGGAAGTCCTCCACCGCCGCGTTGAACGACAGACAAAGGGCGCGCAGTTCCTGAGGGTTCACTCTTCCTTCGTCTCCTTCTCCGCGGAGTCCACCGGCTCCACCAGCACCGTCACGATCTTGTTCCGGCGCCCCGCGGCGGCCTCGGCTGTCAGCCGCAGCGCACGCCCGTCCGGCAGCTCCACGACGGAGGAGGCCCCGGCGATGGGCACCCGCCCCAGGGCCTTGGCAAGCAGTCCGCCGACAGTCTCCACGTCCTCGTCGTCGTACTCGTCGAGCCCGTACAGCTCGCCGAGGTCGGTGATGTCGAGGCGGGCGGTGACCCGGTGGCGGTCGTCGCCGAGCTCCTCCACCGGCGGGAGTTCGCGGTCGTACTCGTCGGTGATCTCGCCGACGATCTCCTCAAGGATGTCCTCGATGGTGACGATGCCGGCCGTGCCGCCGTACTCGTCGATGACGACGGCGACGTGGTTGCGGTCCTGCTGCATCTCGCGCAGCAGATCGCCGGCGTTCTTGGTGTCGGGCACGAAGGCGGCGGGCCGCATCGCCGTGGACACCAGCTCGCTCTCCGCGTCCCGGCTGATGTGTGTCTTGCGCACCAGGTCCTTCAGATAGACGATCCCGACGACGTCGTCCTCGCTCTCCCCGGTCACCGGGATACGCGAGAAACCCGACCTGAGCGCCAGGGTCAGCGCCTGACGGATCGTCTTGTAGCGCTCGATGACGACGAGATCGGTGCGCGGCACCATGACCTCCCGCACCAGCGTGTCGCCGAGTTCGAAGACCGAGTGCACCATCCGGCGCTCGTCGTCCTCGATCAGCGACTCCTTCTCGGCGAGGTCGACCAGCGCGCGCAGCTCCGCCTCGGAGGCGAACGGGCCGCGGCGGAAGCCCTTGCCGGGAGTGAGGGCGTTGCCGATGAGAATCAGCAACGACGGGATCGGGCCCATGACCCGGGCCAGCGGGACGAGGACGTACGCCGCCGCGGTCGCCGTGTTGAGGGGATGCTGACGCCCGATGGTGCGAGGCGAGACACCGACGGCGACATACGACACGAGCACCATCACCCCGATCGCGACCAGCAGAGCGCGGGTGGTGCCCGGGAACTCCTGGAGGCACGCGTAGGTGACCAGCGCGGCCGCGGCCATCTCGCAGGCCACGCGCAGCAGCAGCGCCAGGTTGAGATAGCGGGTCGGGTCGGCGGCGACCTGGGCGAGCTTGGCGCTGCCGCGCCGGCCGTTGCGTACGGCCTCCTCGGCGCGGAAGCTGGAGACGCGCGCGAGGCCCGCCTCCGCGCAGGCGGCGAGCCACGCGACGACGACCAGGGCGATCGCGCCGGAGACGAGGGGCAGGCTCATGAGACGGTCGGCGCGGGGGACGGGCCGGTGAGCCCCTTCTCCTGCCGCCACCCGTCCACGATGGCCGCCTGCAGGCCGAACATCTCGGCCTTCTCGTCCGGCTCCTCGTGGTCGTAGCCGAGCAGGTGCAGCACCCCGTGAACGGCGAGCAGTTGGAGCTCCTCGTCCATGGAGTGCTGCGTCTCGGCCTCCTCGCCCTGCTTCTTGGCGACCTCGGGACAGAGCACGATGTCGCCGAGGAGGCCCTGCGGGGGCTCGTCGTCGTCCTTGCTGGGCGGCCGGAGCTCGTCCATCGGGAACGACATGACGTCGGTGGGCCCCGGCAGGTCCATCCACTGGATGTGCAGCTGCTCCATGGCGTCGGCGTCCACGACGATCACCGAGAGCTCGGAGAGCGGGTGGATGCGCATCCTCGCGAGCGCGTAACGGGCGATGTCGAGGATCGCCTGCTCGTCGACCTCGGTTCCGGACTCGTTGTTGACGTCGATCGACATGGTGCTGGCTTGTCTACTTCCGCTTGTTCCGGCCGCCCTTGTGGGTGCCGTTCTCCGTACCGTTCTCGGTGTCGTACTTCTCGTACGCGTCGACGATACGGCCGACCAGCTTGTGCCGGACGACATCCTGCGACGACAGCCGGGAGAAGTGCACGTCGTCCAGCCCCTCCAGGATGTCCTGCACCTGCCGCAGCCCCGACTTGGTCCCGTTGGGCAGGTCGACCTGCGTCACATCACCGGTGATGACGATCTTCGAGTCGAACCCGAGCCGGGTCAGGAACATCTTCATCTGCTCGGGGGAGGTGTTCTGGGCCTCGTCCAGGATGATGAAGGCGTCATTGAGGGTGTTGTGCGTCAGCAGGTAGTCCTGGGTGACGTACAGCGAGTCCTCGGCGGCCACCTGGATACACACGGTCTCCTCCCTGCCTGCGGGCTCGATGCTGTCGATGAACCGCATCGGACGTCCGCCACCTCCGGCCGCGTGGTACTTCTCCGCCTTGCGGGCGAGGCGGAAGGGTTCGATGCCTTCAGGGAGGCGGATGTCGACGATGTGGGCGTCGTGCCGGTGTTCGACCTCCCGCCCCTTCGCGAGACCCGGCTTGTGCCCGGCAGCGGCCCGCCGACGGGTGTACGCGACGCCGCCCAACGACTGCACCAGCGAGATCACATCGTCACGAAGCAGGATCGACGTCGTCGTGTACTGAATGCGGCAGGTGCGGTCCGCCTGGGTCACGGGGCCACCGTCCGAATCCAGGAGCCCCTGGAGAACGGCCAGCCGTACCTCGGCCGAGTTGTACAGGTAGGCGTCCGGAATGAACTTGGTGTGCGAACGGGTCCGGAGCAGGTCCAGTTCACGCAGCACACGCGTGACCGGGTTCTCCAGAGTGACCACGTCGCCCGGCGACTTGACCCGGTTCAGTACGTAGTCCGGACCGCCACGGTGCCGTAGCGCAACACCCGGTAGCACGGCTTCGAGAGCCTCGGCCAGCTCGCGGTCCTCCGTCGAGAACGAAGGCGTGGTGGAGCCGGTCAGGCAACCGTCGCCGAGGAGGAGGCCCAGAGCGTATGCGTCCATCGGCACGTCCTGCTCGGGGAAGCGCACCGGGGCCGTCAGCATCGGCAGCTCGTACCGACGGGCATGCGCCGCACGCAGACTGCCGATCATCTCCTGGGTCTCCAGGACCCGCCACGGCTTGTTGCGGCGCTTGTCCGAGGCCGTGCGGACCGTCCACAGGTGCTCGCCACAGCACAGGGTCCAGGAGCCGTCCTGCGCAGTGACGCGGAAGATGTCCCTCTCACCCTGCGGATAGACGCCGAGAACCGGCGTCGGCTCGCCGTTCGAGCCGATGACCAGGTCGCCGACCTGGAGGTCACCGATGGGCCGCCAGCCGTCCGGTGTGAGGACGTTGGTGAAGATCGGTTGTGCGCGGCCCCTCATATATGCCAGCGGCGCCACCTCGATCGTCCCCGAAGCCATCAACTTCGGAATCGAGTCCGGGTCCAGCATGTCGTGCAGCGCGTCGTACAGCGGGCGCAGGTAGGGGTCGATCTTCTCGTAGAGGGTGCCCGGCAGGAAGCCGAGTCGCTCTCCCGCCTCGACGGCGGGCCGGGTCAGGATGATGCGGTTGACCTGCTTGGACTGGAGGGCCTGCACCGCCTTGGCCATGGCGAGGTAGGTCTTGCCGGTGCCGGCGGGGCCGATACCGAAGACGATCGTGTGCTTGTCGATCGCGTCGACGTACCGCTTCTGGTTGAGGGTCTTGGGGCGGATGGTGCGGCCGCGCGAGGACAGGATGTTCTGTGTGAGCACTTCGGCCGGGGTCTCCTGGCCGTCGCTCGTCCCGTTCTCACTCGCTCGCAGCATGGCGATCGAGCGTTCCACTGCGTCCTCCGTCATCGGCTGTCCGGTGCGGAGCACCAGCATCATCTCGTCGAACAAGCGCTGCACGAGGGCGACGTCGGCCGCCTCGCCGGTAGCGCTGATCTCGTTGCCCCGGACATGGATGTCGGCTGCCGGGAAGGCCTTCTCGATCACGCGCAGAAGGGAGTCACCGGATCCCAGGACCGTGACCATGGGGTGCTGGGCGGGGACGGTGAACTGTGCTCTCGCCTGCCCCTGCGCGGGGCTGTGACCTGTGGGTGTCTGAGTCATGGGCCGGCGCTTAAGGCCTGCGGTTCCTCCTCGTCACGGCCGCGTCGCTGAGGGCGGCCTCGCACCACCAAGAGTACGACGGTGCACTGACAACGCCGTAGGGCTTTTCGACGATGAGGGCGCCCTGAATGAAACGGTGAGCCCTGCATGCTCCCCCCGCGCACGGGGGAAGACTGCGCTTGCTGCCACGCGTGTTCGATGACCTCGAAGGCGGCGTCGGCCAAAAGTCCGTACGGAGAAAGCAGGAAGACCGTGCTGTTGCGTCTGCCCACATCCCTGTCGGAGGCACAGGAGTGCCTGACCGAGGGAGCGATACCCGTTGGCGGTGCCACGCTCGTGTGGGCCGCCTGGCAACGCGACGGCTTCCCCGAGCAGGCCGTTTCGCTGCGCGAGGTGCCGCAGGCGAACGTCCTCGGAGCCGGGGAGGTCGGGGCGGCGGTCCTGCTGCACCGGATCGACGAGCGGGTTCCTGAGGTGCTGCGCCTGGCCGCGTCCGGCATCGGTACCGGGGCCGTGCGCCGGACCGCCACGGTCGGCGGGAACATCGTCGGCAGCACCCTGCGCTGTCTGCTGCCAGCGGCGCTCGTCCTGAACGCCCGCGCGCAGGTGCTGGCGGCGGAGGGCCCCTTCGAGACCGACCTCGCCGAGCTGCTCGCGAAGAAGCCGCTGCTGCTGAGCCTGCACTGGGACGAACCGCTGGTCAGCGGCTACCTCAAGGTGTCCGAGGCCCCGGGCGGCCCGCCGCCGCTGGTCGTCGCCACGGCGGTGCACTCGACCGAGGAGGGCGGCCGCGTCCTGCGCGTCGCGGTCCGCGACGGCTACGAGTTCCTGAGCGAGAGCGTGCCCTGTGACACGGACGCGGAGAGCGTGCTCGACGCGTTGAGCGGTACGGCGATCGGGGCACTGCCCGCGGAGGCCCGTGAGGTGGTCCGGGAGCAGGTGGCCTCGGTGCTGGAGCGTGCCGCCGAGCGCTGACGGGCCGACCGGACGTCAGGCCGCGTGCGGGCAGACGAGGGCTGCTGGGCGAAGGCCGGCAGCTGCTGTGTGTGGCCGCGGCCCCGCCGACACCGCCCGACGGCGAGCCGTGCACAGCCGGACGGGCGCGCGGCGGATCCCCAAGGCGGAGATTCCCGAACCCTGGGAGACCCGCGAGGCCACGGTCGCGGCCGCCGACGCCGGAGCAGCAACCCGGCTCGCCCCGACCGCCGACACCCTCGCACCACCCCGCCGACGCACCGCACAAACATCGGCCACCGACGCCGGAGCAGCAACCCGGCTCGCCCCGACCGCCGACACCCTCGCACCACCCCGCCCGACGCACCGCGCAGACCCCGACCGCCGATACCTTCGCACCACCCCGCCCGACGCACCGCACAAACGCACCGCACAAACGCACCGCACAAACGCACCGCACAAACGCACCGCGCAGACGCACCGCGCAGACGCACCGACCGGACGGACCGACCAGCGGCGATACGACCGCCCCGCTCCCCGTCCCTCAGGCCGATCTGCCGAAGCCGATCGTCGGTACCGCTCTGCGCAGGGGCCAGGCCGGGGCCTCCTCCTCCGGGACCAGGTCCGCCAGGAAGGCGTACCGTCGCAGCGCCGTCGGGTCCTGGGAGTCGACCGACTGGACCTTGCGCCACCAGGCGCCGATCTCGGACCAGCCGGGGGCGGACAGGGAGCCGCCGAACTCCTGGACGGAGAGCGCGGCGGTCAGGCCGGCGAAGGCCAGGCGGTCAGCGAGCGGCCAGTCCGCCAGGGTGCCGGTGACGAAGCCGGCCACGAAGACGTCCCCGGCGCCGGTCGGGTCGAGCGCCTCCACCTCGATGGCCGGGACCTCGGCGGTCTCCCCGGTCCGCCGGTCCACGGCGTACGCGCCCTCCGCTCCCAGCGTCACCACGGCGAGCGGCACATGCTCGGTGAGGGCGTGTGCTGCCTCCCGGGGACAGGCGGCGCCGGTGTACCGCATGGCCTCCTGCGCGTTCGGCAGGAAGGCCTCGCAGTGTTCGAGGTCGGCGAGGCCCGCGAGGTCCCACACACCGGTCTCGTCCCAGCCGACGTCGGCGAAAATACGGGTGCCGTGGCTCGCGGCCTGGGCGATCCAGGGGGCGCGCTTGCCGGGCTCCAGCGAGGCCACCGCCGCACGCGCGCGTGGGGGGCAGTTCGGCGCGGGCTGCTCCGGGGGCGGCTCGTGACCGTGGGAGACCATGGTGCGCTCGCCCTCGTAGGCCATGGAGACGGTGACCGAGGAGTGCCAGCCGGGGACGCTGCGCGACGGGGAGAGGTCGATGCCCTCGCCCTGCTCAAGGGCGTCCCAGCAGTATTCGCCGTAGTGGTCGTCGCCGAAGGCCGCGGCCATCGAGGTGCGCAGCCCGAGGCGCGCCAGGGCCGTGGCCATGTTGGCCACACCGCCGGGGCTGGACCCCATCCCGCGCGCCCAGGACTCGGTCCCGCGTACCGGGGCGGAGTCGAGCCCGGTGAAGATGATGTCGAGGAAGACGGTGCCGGTGAGGTAGACGTCCCAGGGCGGATCGTCGGGTGTGCGCACGGCGGCGAGGGGATCGACCTGGGCCTGACACTGGCGGCCTTTCCCGTTGGACGCGATCACGGTGAGCTCCCTGAACGTGGTGCCGATCAGGCCAGTCTGCACCACACCACCCGGATCTTCGCCGACGTCGGCTGTCGCCGGAATCAGCCCCTCCGGCGTTTGAGGAGCGGGGGTCCAGGGGGCAGAGCCCCCTGGAAGCGGGGTCGAAGGGGCGGCAGCCCCTGGAGGACGGGACGGGTAGGGGCGGCGGGGCAAAAAAGTCCCCCGACCACCGGTGAGGCACCGCTACCAGCGAGGCACAGCGGGAGTGACCCACCCCGGCTCGGCAACCCGCATCGCCGCCGCATCATCCCGCTCCCGAAGCGACCCGTCGTCGTCGAGCCACCGCCGATGCAGGAACTCCACCTTCTCCCGATCGAGTTCGACACCGAGCCCGGGCGCGTCGGACACGGTGACCTTCCCGCCCTCGAACCTCATCCGCTCGGTGAGCACATCCTCCGACTGCCACGGATAGTGCGAGTCACAGGCATGGTGAAGATTCGGCACGGTCGACGCCACGTGCGTCATCGCGGCCAGCGAGATCCCGAGATGCGTGTTGGAGTGCATGGACACCCCCACCCCGAACGTCCGGCAGATCGCGGCGAGTTGCTGGGTGTTCCGCAACCCACCCCAGTAGTGGTGATCCGAGAGCACCACCTGGACGGCATCCCGCCCGAACGCCTCCTTGATCTCGGCGAAGGTGGTCACACACATGTTGGTGGCAAGCGGCACACCGGTCCCGGCGGACACCTCCGCCATGGCCGCGATCCCGAGCGCGGGATCCTCCAGATACTCCAGGACGTCCCCGAGCTCCTGTGCCACCTTCAGCGAAGTGGCCACGCTCCAGGCCCCGTTGGGATCAAGCCGCAACGGAAGCCCGGGAAACGCCTCGGCGAGAGCCCTGACCGCCGCGATCTCCTCGTCCGGCGGAAAGACCCCGCCCTTCAGCTTGAAGGACGTGAAGCCGTACCGCTCGGTGAACAACCGGGCCTGCTCGACGATCCCCGCAGGATCGACGGCCGCTCCCCAGTCGTCGTTCTCGGAGGCGACCTGCTCAGGATGAGAGGCCCACTTGTAGAACAGATACGCGCTGTAATCCACCGCGTCCCGCACCTTGCCGCCGAGCAGCATGTGCACCGGCAGCCCGAGGGCCCTGCCCAGCGCGTCGAGACAGGCGACCTCGAACCCGGAGACCACCGACAACCGCAGCTTGTCGGCGGTCTGCACGCCCCGCAGTCCCCCGACGTCGACCTGCCCGGAGACTCGGGAGGAGTCGACGGCCACCTGGTCCGCGACGGTGAACAGCCCGTTCAGGTCGCCGACCTGACGGCCAATCAACTTCTGTGCGAACGGCCGTGCCAGCTCCAGGTACTTGGTGTCCCCATACGTCTCCCCGACCCCCGTCACCCCGTCCGCGGTCTCCACCTCGACGATCAGCCGGGGCGTGTACGGCTGATGCACGCCTTGCGTGTTCAGCAGCGGCGGGTCGGCGACGAGGATCGGCGTCAGACGGACGTCGGTGATCGTGAGGTTCACAGTGCGGCTCCTACGAGGTCGCGTACCCGGACACTCGGTCCATCTCCCCACATGGACTTCATCTACGTATGAAGATGGAGACTAGATATGCGAACCGAGCCCGTCAATGGGTCGGCGCGGGGTTTGATGGGCCGATTACGATCGGCCCATGTCGGAGACAGGGGGCGAGCGCCCGGAGACCGGGGGCGTCCGCGAGGTGAAGTCGGCGGCCCGCACGGTCGAGCTCCTCGAACTGCTGGCCGCGCGCGGCGACCGCCCGGCACGACTCCAGGAGCTGGCGGACGCACTGGAGGTGCCGCGCAGCTCGATGTACGCGCTGCTCCAGACCCTGATCTCGCGCGGCTGGGTGCGCACGGACGCCACCGGTTCGCTCTACGGCATCGGTATCCACGCCCTGCTCACCGGCACCAGTTATCTGGACTCCGACCCGCGCGTCCGGGTCGTACGGCCGTATCTCGACGAGGCGTCCCAGGCGCTGGGCGAGACGATCCACCTGGGCCGGCTCGACGGCCGGGACGTGGCGTATCTGGCGACGCGCGAGTCGCACGAATACCTGCGGACGATCAGCAGGGTGGGCCGCCGCCTGCCCGCGCACGTGGGCGCGCTGGGCAAGGCGCTGCTGGCCGAGTGGCCTGACGAGAGGCTCCCCGAAGGGCCGTACGAGGCACTCACCCCGAACTCCCACACCACCCGCGACTCCCTGCTGACCGACCTCGCCGAGGTACGCGCCCGGGGCTACTCGGTCGACCGCGAGGAGGGCGTCCTCGGCATCGTCGGCTTCGGCTTCTGCCTGCGCTACGACTCCCCCGCCCAGGACGCCATCAGCTGCTCGGTCCCGGTCGCCCGCCTGACGCCGGAACACGAGCAGCAGATCATCGCCGTGATGCGCGAGATCAGAGGCAGGATCGAGGCGACCGCGCCGGGCGCGGGAGGCGCCCCCCACTGGCGTCAGTAGTGAGGTGCTTCACCGCAACCGGGTCGACTTCACCCTGATCGCGCCCACGCGGCGGAGCCGCACATCGATACGGCCCGCGCCCCTTGGGGTACTTCAGAACTCGTACGCCTCAACCTCGGCCAGATACCGCTCGCGCAGTTCCTCGTCGTGTTCCAGAAAGCTCGCGACGAAGGAATTCCGGGCCAGCTCGCGCAACCGTTCCTCGGTGAGTCCGAGCGTCTTCCGTACGGCCTCGAAGTTGTCCCCCGCATACCCCCCGAAGTAGGCCGGGTCGTCGGAGTTCACCGTGCACATCAACCCCGCATCCAGCATCGCGGGCAGCGGATGGTCGGCCAGCACATCAACCGTACGAAGCCGCACATTGGACAAGGGACACAGAGTCAGCGGAACCCGGTCCCGCACCAGCCGCTCCACCAGCTCCGGAGACTCCATGCACCGCAGCCCGTGGTCGATCCGCTCCACCCCGAGCACATCCAGCGCCTCGACGACGTACTCCGACGGCCCCTCCTCCCCGGCGTGCGCCACCCGCCGCAGCCCCAGCCCCGCAGCGGCCTCGTACACCTCGCGGAACTTCACCGGCGGATGCCCCACCTCGGCGGAGTCGAGCCCGACCCCGACGATCCGGTCGAGATACGGCTTCGCGGCCTCAAGGGTCTCCAGGGCGGACTCCGCGGACTCGTCCCGCAGGAAGCACATGATCAGCTGGGTGGAGACGCCGTGTACGGCCTCGCTGTTGCCCAGCGCCCGCCACAGCCCCTCGACGACCGTCCCCATCTCCACGCCCCGGGCGATGTGCGCCTGCGGGTCGAAGAAGATCTCCGCGTGCCGCACCCCCTGCGCGGCGGCCCGGGCGAGATACGCGTTCGCCAGGTCCTCGAAGTCGCGCTCGGTGCGCAGGACGGCCATGAGCTCGTAGTACAGGTTCAGAAAGGACTGGAGGTCCTCGAAGTCGTACGCCTTGCGGAGCTCGTCCGTGGAGGCGTACGGCAGTTCCACCCGGTTGCGCGCGGCCAGCTCGAAGGCCAGCTCCGGCTCCAGGGTGCCTTCGATGTGCAGGTGCAGTTCAGCTTTGGGGATGGGCATCAAAGCATCGTACGGCTGCTCTATCGCCGTTTCGGAACCGGAACCCTCAGAAGGTCGTGGGCCACGGTCAGCTCACCCTCGTACCCGGCGGCCCGCGCCTGCCGTTCGA
The DNA here is from genome assembly GCF_044903305.1 of Streptomyces sp. NPDC019531. Taxonomy (NCBI): domain Bacteria; kingdom Bacillati; phylum Actinomycetota; class Actinomycetes; order Kitasatosporales; family Streptomycetaceae; genus Streptomyces; species Streptomyces sp. NPDC019531. The sequence goes on from NZ_JBJDQL010000005.1 coordinate 54,201, forward strand.
ACTCCGCCGGCTCGGAGTAGCGCTGGCTGAAGTGCGTGAGCACGAGATGCCGTACACCGGCGTCGCGGGCCACTCCCGCTGCCTGACCTGCCGTCAGATGTCCGTGTTCCACGGCGAGTTGCTCGTCCTCGTCGAGGAAGGTCGACTCGATGACGAGCATGTCGACGCCGTCCGCGAGGGCGTGGACGCCGTCGCAGAGGCGGGTGTCCATGACGAACGCGAACCGCTGGCCGTGGCGGATCTCACTGACGTCGTCGAGGGAGACGCCGTTCACGGAGCCTTCTCGCTGGAGCCGTCCGACCTCGGGGCCCTTGATGCCGTGCGCGGCGAGACGGTCGGGGAGCATGCGGCGGCCGTCGGGTTCGGTGAGGAGGTAGCCGTAGGACTCGACGGGGTGCGAGAGCCTGCGGGCCTCCAGGGTGTAGCCGCCGGCCCGTGCGATCACACCGTCCGCGGCGACCGGTGCCTCGGTGAGCGGGACCGTCTCCCGGTACGCCGTCGCGTACCGCAGCCGGTCGAAGAAGCGCTGCCCCGACTTCGGGTAGTGGGCGGTGACCTCGTGCGGGACCCGGTCGAGGTTGATGCGCTGGATCACCCCGGCGAGGCCGAGGGAGTGGTCGCCGTGGAAGTGGGTGACGCAGATCCGGTTCAGGTCGTGGGCGGCGACCCCGGCGCGCAGCATCTGGCGCTGGGCGCCCTCGCCGGGGTCGAAGAGGATGCCCTCGCCGTCCCAGCGCAGCAGGTAGCCGTTGTGGTTGCGGTGCCTGGTGGGGACCTGGCTGGCTGTGCCGAGGACGACCAACTCACGTACGGACACGGGGAGTTACCCGGGGGGCCACTGGAGGCCGCGGCCGCCGACCACGTGGGCGTGGGCGTGCCAGACGGTCTGGCCGGCGCCGCTGCCGGTGTTGAAGACGGTGCGGTAGCTCTCCAGCTTCTCGTCGTCGGCGACGGCCTGGGTCTCCCGCAGGACGTCTGCGGCGAGTTCCGGGGCGGCGGAGGCGAGGACGGCGGCGTTCTCGTAGTGGGCCTTGGGGATCACGAGGACGTGGGTGGGGGCCTGGGGGTTTATGTCACGGAAGGCGACGGTGGTGTCCGTCTCACGGACGATGGTCGCCGGGATCCGACCTGCGACGATCTTGCAGAACAGGCAGTCGTCCTGGGGTTCCCCAGCCATTGTGTTCCTTCCGTATGAGGTCCTGAGGCATCTTAACGAGGCAGAGTCGGTGGAATCTTCGCAGGACTGGCCTCCAGCGCCTCCAGCGCGATCCGCACCGCCTCGTCCAGCTGCGCGTCCCTCCCCGCCGCGTAGTCCTGAGGCCTCTGCGGCACCTCCACGTCCGGGTCCACCCCGTGGTTCTCCACGCCCCACTCGTAACCCTCAAGCCAGAACGCGTACTTCGGCTGGGTGATCAGCGTGCCGTCGACCAGGCGATAGCGGCTGTCGATGCCGATGACCCCGCCCCAGGTCCGCGTGCCCACCACCGGTCCGATCCCCAGCGCCTTGATCGCCGCGCTGACGATGTCACCGTCCGAGCCCGAGAACTCGTTGGCCACGGCGACGACGGGGCCACGAGGCGCGTCCCTCGGGTAGCTGTACGGCCGCATCCCCCGCGGCAGCGCCCAGCCGACGATCCTGCGGGCCAGCTTCTCCACGACCAGCTGGGAGGTGTGGCCGCCCCTGTTCTCGCGGACGTCGACGACCAGGCCCTCGCGGGCCACCTCCACCCGCAGGTCACGGTGGATCTGGGCCCAGCCGGGGGCCTGCATGTCGGGGACGTGCAGATAGCCGAGGCGGCCGCCCGACTTCTCGTGGACATAGGCACGGCGGTCGGCGACCCAGGCGTGGTAGCGCAGCGGCTCCTCGTCGGAGATCGGTACGACGACCGCGTGCCGTAGGTCGCCGCCGCCGGAGGGGGAGATGGTGAGCTCGACCGGCTTGCCCGCCGTGCCGACCAGGAGCGGGCCGGGGCCGGTGACCGGGTCGACGGGGTGGCCGCCGACCGCGACGATCGCGTCCCCGGCCCGGACCGCCGCGCCGGGTGCGGCCAGCGGGGAGCGGGCGTCGGGGTCGGAGGTCTCGGTCGGCAGGATGCGGTCGATGCGCCACTGCGCCGATCCCTGGGGGCCGTCCTCGTGGCGGGAGATGTCGGCGCCGAGGAGACCCTGGCGGGGGCCGTGGCCGTGGCCGCCGCGGGGGGTGACGTAGGCGTGGGAGGTGCCGAGTTCGCCGTGCACCTCCCAGAGGAGGTCGACGAGGTCGTCGTGGGTGGCCAGGCGGTCCAGGACCGGGCGGTAGCGGTCCAGGACGCCGTTCCAGTCGACGCCGCTCATGTCGGGCCGCCAGAACTGGTCCCGCATGATGCGGCCGGTCTCCTCGTACATCTGCCGCCACTCGGCCGACGGATCGACGGTCTGGCGGATCCGGCCGAGGTCGACGCTGATGTTCGTGTCGCTGTCGTCGTCGTTGGAGGCACGCCGGTCGCTCGGTACGACCTTCAGCCGGCCGTCGGTCCACAACAGCACCCGTTTGCCGTCGCCGCTGACGGCGAAGTGGTCGGCGTCCGTGGCGAGGTGCTCCAGGCGCTGCTGGGCGAGGTCATAGCGCTGGAGGTCGGTCTTGGGGTCGGGGTCGTCCGGGGTGGCCCGGGAGGAGCCGAGGACACCCTGGACGGGGTGCCGCAGCCACAGGACACCGTCCTTGGCCGCGCGCAGGTTGGAGTAGCGGCCGGCCTCGACCGGGAAGGGCACGATCCGGTCGGCGAGGCCTTCGAGGTCGATACGGGTGGCCGGGGTGCCCTCGCTGTCGGGGGTCTCGTCCTTGTCGGGGGCCTCGAAGGGACGGCCGTGCCGCTGCGGGCCGAAGGGCGACGGGGTCGTCGCGGCCAGGGTGATCAGGTGCGGGCGGTCGCCGACCACGAAGGCCAGGTCGAAGACGTGCTCGTCGTAGACCGGGTCGAAGGCGCGGTTGGAGAGGAAGGCCAGGTGCTTGCCGTCGAGGGTGAAGGCGGGGGCGTAGTCCTGGAAGCGCAGGGGTGTGGCCTCGGTGACCGAGAGGTCGGTGGTGTTGGCGAGCCTCAACTGAGAGAGGGGACCCGGGCCGGGGTGCGACCAGGCGAGCCAGGCCGAGTCGGGCGAGAAGGTCAGGCCGCGTACGTCGCCGTCCTCGCTGCGGTCGACCTCGCGGACCTCGCCGGTCTCCCGCTCGACGAGCAGGACGCGGCCGTCGTGCGCGGCGACCGCGGCCCTGCTGCCGTCGGGGGCCATCGCGAGGCCCAGGACGCGGCCGAGCTGTCCGGCGGCGAGGCGGCGCGGGGTGGCGCCGGGGGCGAGGCCGGTGGCGGGCGCGAACTCCAGGGCGTCGTCGCCCTCCGCGTCCGTCACCCACACCACCCATTCCTCGCCCTCCGTGCGGAAGGTGCGCGGCAGCCGGGCCCGGACGCCGGGTTCGGCGGCGAGCGCGCGGGCCGGGCCCGAGCGGTGGGTGACCCAGTGGACGGCTCCGCGCACGGCGACCGCGCTGCCGCGCGCGGTGTGGTCGGGGGCGGCCGAGCCGAACCAGTGGGCGGCGTTCACCGGGAACGGCTGCCGGTCGGCGCGCTGTCCGCCGAGCCGGACGTCCAGGAGGCGCGGTTCGGCGCCGTCGAGGTCGTCGAGGAGCCAGAGTTCACCGGCACAGGTGTAGACGATCCGGGTGCCGTCACCGGAGGCGTGCCGGGCGTAGTAGCCGTCGAGGGGGGTGTGCCGCCGTAGGTCGGAGCCGTCGGCGAGGGAGGAGTAGACGGCTCCGGTGCCCTCGTGGTCGGAGAGGAAGGCGATCCGCTCCCCCGCCCACACGGGGTACTCCAGGTTTCCGTCCAGGTCGTCGTGCAGCCGTACGAACTCGCCGTCGCCGTCGCGGTCGATCCACAACTTCCCTGCCGTACCGCCCCGGTACCGCTTCCACCAGGCGGCCTCCCGGCCCATGGGAGCGGAGAGGATCACGGTCGCGGGGCCGTGGGCGACATGGCCGACGGGCCCGTACGGCAGGGTGGTGCCGGGTCCGCCGTCGAGCGGGACGGTGTGCGCCCAGCTGCGGCGCAGGCTGGCCTGGCCATGGGTGGTGATCGCGAGGACCTCGCCGTCCGGGGTCCAGCCGCGTACCTGGGTACGGGAACTGCCCCAGTGGGTCAGCCTCCTGCCCGGTCCGCCGTCGACCGGAGCGATGTGCACCTCGGGGGCGCCGTCGCGGGTGGAGGTCCAGGCGACGGTGCTGCCGTCGGGCGAGATGCGGGGGTGGGTGACCGGGACGTTGTCCGCGCTGACCCGCCAGGCACGCCCGCCGTCGAGCGGCGCGACCCACACGTCGTCCTCGGCGGTGAAGGCGACCAACTCGCCCTGCGGATGCGGAAACCGGAGATATGCAGACGTCGCAGGCTGTGTCACCCGATCACCCTATGCACGCGCGGTCCCCGTGCACAGGGGTTTCGATCACTTGCCGTCGGGCCAGCACTGCGGGTCGTTCTTGCACCAGATCGTCTTCGTGACGGTCACGGTGACGGTGGGTCCGGGCTGCTGGGGGTTGTTGACCGGCGGGGTGGGGGTCGCGTTGCAGTTCCCGAGTCCCTCCACGTGGAACCACTGCCTGCCGCCCACCGTGGCGGTCAGGTCCCCGCGCACACACGCCCCGCTGACGGTCCGGGTCACCTTGCCCTTGACGGTGATGTCCTGGCCGTCCTTCGTCTTCCCCTCGCAATTGACGGTGGCGACGGTGTTCACCGTGGAACTGGGCGTCTGGTCCCCGTTGTCGTAGGAGGCCGTGCAGGTCAGCCAACTCACGTCGGCCTTCTGCCGGTTCAGCTCCTTGGTGACCAGCTGGTCGGTGGTGTACGAGACGGTCGCCGAACTGACCACGCCGGTCGGATCGCAGGCGACGGCACCGCCGACGGCGATCACGGCAAGGGTCACTCCGCCCGCCACTCGTACTCCCCGCGGCCGACGCCAGATCTGTCTCAACGCCACCATGGAGGGCAGCCTGCCACTGTCCCGCCCGGGACGGTAGGGCGCATACGGACACTCGCGCGCCGGTCGGGCTACGGTGGGCGGATGCGTAAGTACCGTGCGGCGAGAAGGCTCGTCGTGGACGACCGCACCTACATATGGAGCTTCCGGCACAAGCACCGGGACGGCGACGTCTGCCGCGATGTGCTCAACCTGGTCCTCGACGGGGTCCGCACCCGGATCGTCTTCCGGCAGGGCGCGGGCCGGGGCATCTCCTGCTGCTACGCACACGACGGCTTTGTGGCGACCGGCCCCGGCAGGTCGCTCAACCTGAACGAGCCCGGTACCGTACGCCGTCTCGTCGACGAGGCGACCGAGCGCGGACTCCTGCCCGGAGCGGCCGAGTTGGACGGCTGGGACCTGTTCGACGCGGTGCTCAGCCGCGCAGCAGCAGCCACTCCTGCAACTCCACCAGGTTGCCCTCCGGGTCCCTGAGGTGGGCCACGCGCATACGGTCGGTCATGGGGGCGGGGCCGTGCAGCAGGGTGGCGCCGCGGGTGGTGATCTGCTCGCAGTAGGTGTCCAGGTCGTCGACGCGGAGCACCACCAGGGAGCGGTGGCCGGTGGCCGTGTCGCCCAGTTCGTTCAGGACCTCCGCCATCATCGAGCGGTCCTGGAGGGCGATGCCCGCCGCGCCGGTGGCGGGGCTGAACTTCTCGTACGGCCCGCCCGTCGCCCCCGACTGGGGCTTGAGGCCCAGCACTTCGGCGTAGAAGCGGTAGCAGGCGGCGAAGTCGGTGACGAGCAGGCGTACTTGGGCGAGTTCCACAGCCGTCCTTCCAGGGGTCAGGACCAGCGGCCGGTGCGGCCGAGGAGCAGGGCGGTCGCCGCGGTCCCCGCGGTCGAGGTCCGCAACACCGTGGGCCCGAGGACGTAGGCACGCGCACCCGCCTCCTCGAAGAGCGCCAACTCGTCCTTGGCGACGCCCCCTTCGGGACCGACGACCAGCACGATCTCACCCTCGGCGGGGAGTTCGGCGGTGGCCAGCGGCTCGCTGCCGCGCTCGAAGTCGGAGTGCAGTACCGCGGCGAAGTCGGCTTTGGCGAGAAGTGCCGCAACCTGTTTGGTCGTTGCCGCGTCCGCGATCTCCGGGAAGCGGACCCGGCGGGACTGCTTGCCGGCCTCGCGGGCGGTGGCCCGCCACTTGCCGAGCGCCTTCAGCCCCCGATCGCCCTTCCACTGGGTGATGCAGCGGGCGGCCTGCCAGGGCACCACGGCGTCAACGCCGACCTCGGTCATGGTCTCGACGGCGAGTTCGCCTCGGTCGCCTTTGGGGAGGGCCTGGACGACGGTGATACGGGGGGCGGGCTCGGGCTCCTCGGTGATCGAGCCCAGATGGACGACCAGCCGGTCCTTGCCCTCGCTGCGGATCACGTCGCACACCGCGTGGCGTCCGGCGCCGTCGGTGAGGACGACCTCCTCGCCGGGCTCCAGCCGCTTCACGGAGACCGCGTGGCGGCCCTCGGGGCCGTCCAGGACGTACTCGTGACGGTCGGAGTCGAAGTGCTCGACCACGAACACCGGCGCGGTCATCGCAGGCCTCCCTTGGTCGACAACGCTGTCTGAGCGTCCGCGAGTTCGGCTGCGAGGAACTCCACGAGCCGTCCCGCGGGCAGGTCGCGCGCCAGGCGGTGGCCCTGTCCGGCCCACAGCGCCATCCCCTGCGCGTCACCGGCCTTGGCGGCGGCCTTGCGGAGCGGGGAGGTGAGGTGGTGGACCTCGGGGTAGGCGGCGGGCGCGTACGGGCCGTGCTCGCGCAGGAAGCGGTTGACCAGGCCACGGGCGGGGCGGCCGGAGAATGCGCGGGTCAACTCGGTGTGGACGTAGAGCGGGTTGGTCAGTGCCTGCTTGTGCACGTCGTGGGCGCCGGACTCGTGGGTGGCGAGGAACGCCGTGCCGAGCTGGGCAGCGCTCGCACCGGCGGCGAGGACGGCGGCGATCTGGCTGCCGCGCATGATGCCGCCGGCGGCGACGACCGGGATGGTCACGGTCTCGCGGATCTGTGCGACCAGGGACAGCAGGCCGAGGCCGGAACCGTCCTGCTCGGGGATGTCCCGGTGGGTGCCCTGATGGCCGCCGGCCTCCACGCCCTGGGCGATGACGGCGTCGGCGCCCGCGTACTGGACGGCGAGGGCTTCCTCGGGAGTGGTCGCGGTGACCAGGGTGAGGGTTCCGGCGCGGCGCAGCGACTCCAGGGCGTCCCCGGTCGGGATGCCGAAGTGGAAGGAGACCACCGGCACGGGGTTGTCGAGCAGGACGGCGAGCTTGGCGTCGTAGCCGTCGTCACGTCCGCTGTCGGGGTCGCCGAGCTCCGTCTCGTACCAGGTGGCCTCGCCGGCCAGCTGGTGGGCGTAGACCTCCACAGCTGCCGGGTCGGCATACTCGGGCTGCGGCATGAAGAGGTTGACGCCGAAGGGCCGGCCGGTCAGCCCGCGCAGCTGCTTGATCTCCTGGTACACCCCGTCGGCCGTCTTGTACCCGGCGGCGAGGAACCCGAGCCCGCCCGCATCGGACACGGCGGCGGCGAGCCGCGGCACGGAGACGCCGCCCGCCATGGGGGCCTGCACGATCGGATGAGGGAAGAGATCGGTCAGTGCGGAGGACATGACGGCATGTTGTCACGTCCTCCGAACAAGTCCGAATCCGCCCTTCCCATGGCATAGGCCACGGGCACCCATGGTGAACTCGGCTCACGTGCGACCGTTGAACGCATCCTTCAACCGGGAGAACAGCCCTTGCTGCCCGGGCTGACAGTGCCTACCCGGGGGCCGACCCCCGGACCCCCGGCAGCCACCCCGCACCTCACGTACGACCGTTGAACGCATCCTTCAACCGCGAGAACAGCCCTTGCTGCCCGGGCTGGAACTGCCCAGTGGGCCGTTCCTCGCCCCGGAGCTTCGCCAGCTCGCGCAGGAGGCGTTCCTGCTCCGGGTCCAGCTTCGTCGGGGTCTGGACCTCGACGTGGACGATGAGGTCGCCCCGGCCGCCGCCGCGCAGGTGGGTGACGCCCCGGCTGTGCAGCGGGATCGACTGGCCGGACTGGGTACCGGGCCGAATGTCGACCTCCTCCATGCCGTCCAGCGTCTCCAGCGGCACCTTCGTGCCGAGCGACGCCGCCGTCATCGGGAGCGTGACCGTGCAGTGCAGATCGTCGCCGCGCCGCTGGAACTGCGAGTGCGGGAGTTCGTGGATCTCGACGTAGAGGTCACCGGCGGGACCGCCACCGGGACCGACCTCGCCCTCACCCGCGAGCTGGATCCGCGTGCCGTTGTCGACACCGGCCGGGATCTTGACCGTGAGCGTGCGGCGCGAGCGGACCCGGCCGTCGCCGGCACACTCCGGGCACGGGGTCGGGACCACGGTGCCGAAGCCCTGGCACTGCGGACACGGCCGCGAGGTCATGACCTGGCCCAGGAAGGACCGCGTCACCTGCGACACCTCACCGCGGCCGCGGCACATGTCACACGTCTGGGCGGAGGTCCCCGGCGCCGCACCCTCACCACTGCAGGTGGTGCAGACGATCGCCGTGTCGACCTGGATGTCCTTCGTCGTGCCGAAGGCCGCCTCGTCGAGCTCGATCTCCAGCCGGATCATCGCGTCCTGGCCGCGCCGGGTGCGCGAGCGCGGACCCCGCTGCGACGCCGTACCGAAGAACGCGTCCATGATGTCCGAGAAGTTCCCGAACCCACCGGCTCCGAAGCCGCCCGCGCCACCGCCGCCGGCCTGCGAGAGCGGGTCGCCGCCGAGGTCGTAGACCTGCTTCTTCTGCGGGTCCGACAACACCTCGTAAGCGGCGTTGATCTCCTTGAACCGCTCCTGGGTCTTCGGATCCGGGTTGACGTCCGGGTGCAGCTCGCGTGCGAGCCGACGGAACGCCTTCTTGATCTCATCCTGCGACGCGTCGCGGCGCACGCCGAGAACGGCGTAGTAGTCCGTGGCCACTTACGACTCCGCCAGGATCTGTCCGACGTACCGTGCCACTGCGCGTACCGCTCCCATCGTTCCCGGGTAATCCATGCGGGTCGGTCCGACCACGCCGAGCTTGGCGACTGCCTCGCCGCCCGAACCGTAGCCGACCGACACCACGGAAGTGGAGTTGAGTCCCTCGTAGGCGTTCTCATGACCAATACGTACGGTCATGCCCGAATCCCCGGCCTCACCAAGGAGTTTGAGGAGCACGACCTGCTCCTCAAGGGCCTCCAGGACGGGCCGGATGGTGAGGGGAAAGTCATGTCCGAAGCGGGTGAGATTGGCGGTGCCGCCGATCATCAACCGCTCCTCGTTCTCCTCGACGAGTGTCTCCAGGAGGGTGGAGAGCACTGTCGCGACCGTACCCCGATCCTCGACGTCGAACGCCTCGGGCAGGTCCTCGACCAGCCGGGGCACATCGGCGAACCGGCGCCCCGCGACCCGGCTGTTGAGCCGCGCCCGCAGATCGGCCAGCGAGGCCTCCCCGAAGGGCGCCGGGCAGTCGACCATGCGCTGCTCGACCCGGCCGGTGTCCGTGATCAGCACGAGCATCAGACGTGCGGGGGCGAGCGCGAGCAGTTCCACATGCCGCACGGTCGAGCGGGTAAGGGACGGGTACTGCACGACCGCGACCTGCCGGGTGAGCTGCGCGAGCAGCCGCACGGTCCGCGCCACGACGTCGTCGAGGTCGACCGCGCCGTCGAGGAAGTTCTGGATCGCGCGCCGCTCGGGCGCGGTCATCGGCTTGACGCCGGCGAGCTTGTCGACGAAGAGGCGGTACCCCTTGTCGGTCGGGATCCGCCCGGCGCTGGTGTGCGGCTGGGCGATGAACCCCTCGTCCTCCAGGGCCGCCATGTCGTTGCGCACGGTCGCCGGGGAGACTCCGAGGTTGTGCCGCTCGGTGAGGGCCTTCGAGCCGACCGGCTCCTCGGTGCCGACATAGTCCTGGACGATGGCGCGCAACACCTGGAGCCTGCGTTCACTCAGCATCGCGCACACCTCCAGAAAGTCGGTCCCTCGTCACCTCGCCTGGCACTCTGTCCGTCCGAGTGCCAGCGCTCCCCGGCCAGTGTACGGCGGTGGGGTACTCCCAGGGCAAGGCTGGTCCTGGCATGACGGGTTGTACGGCTAGCGTCGCGGTATGACGGTGACTTGGGAAGAGCTCGGGTGGGAGCGGGTCGCGACCGGGGTGGGGCGGTGTCGGCTGCCCGGCTGGGACTGCACGGCGGGCCTGGTGATCGGCGAGGGCACAGCCCTGATGATCGATTCCGGCTCCGGCCTCGCGGAGGGGGCGCTCCTGCGCACCCAGGCCGAGGAACTCGCCGGTCACCGTGTGACCCATCTCGCGCTCACCCACCCCCACTTCGACCATGCGTTCGGTGCGGCGGCGTTCGCGGGGGCGGAGGTGTTCGGCGCGGTGGGCGTGGAGACGGTGCTGGCGGGGCGGCTGGGCCGCGCGGAACTGCGGGCGGACGCGGTGCGCAACGGACTGGACCCCCGGCTCGCCGACGAGGCGGTGGACGCCCTCGTCTCCCCCCGGCATCAGGTCTCCGGCGAGTGGACGCTCGACCTGGGCGCCGGCCGGCAGGTCCTGCTGGCGAACGTCGGCCCCGGCCACACGGCCCACGATCTGGTGGTCCTCGTCCCCGGCTCCCCCGAGGTGGTCTTCTGCGGCGATCTGGTCGAGGAGTCCGGCGAACCGCAGGCGGGCCCGGACGCCGTACCGCCGCACTGGCCCGCCGCCCTGGACCGCCTCCTTGACCTGGGCGGCGAGGACGCACTGTACGTGCCCGGTCACGGAGCGGTGGTGGACGCGGCCTTCGTGCGGGCGCAGCGGGACGCGCTGGCCACGCGTTTCGGCGTGTCGTAGTGATCCCCGGCCCGCTTCTCTTATCGTCATCCGAATGCGCCAGTACTCCGCCGACCTGACCCCTCCGTGGAAGAAGCCCAAGCCGGTGCCGGAGGTGCCCGCCGAGCCCGGCCTGGTGGTCGAGGAGCCGGGCACGGGTTTCTGCGGCGCGGTGATCCGCTGCGAGGCGGGCACGGTGACCCTGGAGGACCGCTTCGGCAAGCACCGGGTGTTCCCTCTGGAGCCCCGCGGCTTCCTCCTGGAGGGCCGGGTGGTGACCCTGGTCAGACCTTCTGCGGCGGCTCCCGTACGACCCTCACGTACCGCCTCCGGATCGGTGGCCGTCCCCGGCGCCCGCGCGCGCGTGGCCCGCGCGGGCCGTATCTACGTCGAGGGCCGTCACGACGCGGAACTGGTGGAGAAGGTCTGGGGCGACGACCTGCGCATCGAGGGCGTGGTCGTGGAGTACCTGGAGGGCGTGGACGACCTCCCGTCGATCGTGGCCGAGTTCGCGCCGGGCCCCGACGCCCGCCTCGGCGTCCTGGTCGACCATCTCCTCCCCGGCACGAAGGAGTGGCGCATCGCCCAGGAGGTGACCAGCGAACACGCCCTGGTCGTCGGACACCCGTACATCGACATCTGGGAGGCGGTGAAGCCGTCGTCCCTGGGCATCGAGGCGTGGCCTCGGGTACCGCACGGCCAGGACTGGAAGACGGGCGTGTGCAAGGCGCTGGGCTGGCCGTCGGAGAACACGGGGGCAGTGTGGCAGGCGATCCTGAAGCGGGTGGGGTCCTACCGGGATCTGGAGCCGGAGCTGCTGGGGCGGGTGGAGGAGCTGATCGACTTTGTTACCGCAACGGCCAGCGGTGGGGCTTGACGTCTGGCAACGTGGCGAATCCGGTCGTGTCCAGTTCGAGTTCAAGAGCCGCCAGAGGCACCGGATCACCGAACTTCCAGACCTTCTGCCCGTTGTAGTCGGCCTTCTCGCCCTCGCCCTCGGGTTTCGTCAGAACGACGCACTGCCCCATGATCGGATCGACGATGAGGTACACAGGCACCCCGCCCGCGGCGTAGATCGATCGCTTCACGCCATAGTCACGGTCGACGCTGGTCTTGCAAACGACCTCAACGACCACGGTGATCAGCCTGGACGGCAGCAGCCGTCCCGAGGCAGGCAGCATCTCGGGCGTCACGACAACCAGGTCCGGAACGGGCTCACTTGCCTCGCTGACGATATCGACGTCCTGCGTCTGGAGGGCGTACCAGCGGTCGATCGGAATCTGCCTGCCCAGCAACATCACGATGATGTTGTGCACCAGGTCAGGGCTGGCCATCATGACGATTTCCCCCCGAAGAAGCTCCGCCTTGAGCCCGTCCGGGGGCTCGAACTCCTCGAAGAACTCGGCAACCCCGCGTTCGTCCACAGCGGTCATCTCCGTGGCCCTCCACATCCGCCGCGTACTTTTAGCGGCAGCCTACGAACCAGGTTAGGGACCGAACCGGCGTTCCGCACCGATTCACCCCGCCGAGTGATCAGTCCACCAGGTCCCTGACCACCGCGTCCGCCAGCAACCGCCCCCGAAGCGTCAGCACAGCCCGCCCCTCCTCATAGGGCCCGCCATCGAGCAGCCCCTCCGCCAGCGCCCGCCGCGAAGCCGCGAGCCCCTCCTCCCGCAGCAGCTCAAGAGGCGCTCCCTCCCGAAGCCGCAGCTCCAGCAGGATCCGCTCGACCCGCCGGTCCTCCTCCGAGAGCAGCTCGCGCCCGGCGCCCGGGGACCTGCCGGAGGCCAGCGCCGCCGCATACGCCCCGGGATGCTTCACGTTCCACCACCGCACCCCGCCCACGTGCGAGTGGGCCCCCGGCCCCGCGCCCCACCAGTCCGCGCCCCGCCAGTACAGCTCGTTGTGCAGACACCGGCCCGCCTGGGAAGTGGCCCAGTTCGACACCTCGTACCAGTCGAAGCCCGCCCCGGACAGCACCTCCTCCGCGATCAGATACCGGTCCGCGTGCACGTCGTCGTCGGTCATCGGCACCTCACCCCGGCGGATGCGACGGGCCAGCTGCGTGCCCTCCTCGACGATCAGCGCGTACGCCGACACGTGGTCCGGTCCGGCCCCGATCGCCGCCTCCAGGGACGCCCGCCAGTCGTCGTCGGACTCCCCGGGCGTGCCGTAGATCAGATCCAGGTTCACATGCGAGAACCCCGCCGCCCTGGCCTCCGCCACGCACGCCTCCGGCCGCCCCGGAGTGTGCGTGCGTTCCAGCACCTTCAGCACATGCTGCTTCGCGCTCTGCATCCCGAAGGACACCCGGTTGAAGCCGCCCTCCCGCAGCGCGGCCAGATACGCCGGATCCACCGACTCCGGGTTCGCCTCGGTCGTCACCTCCGCGTCCGCGGCCAGCCCGAACTCGTCACGGATCGCCCCCAGCATCCGTACGAGATCCCCGGCGGCCAGCAGCGTCGGCGTACCGCCACCGACGAACACCGTGCGGACCGGACGGGGGTCGTCGCCGAGGACCTTCCGCGCCAGGCGGATCTCGTCGATCAGCGTGTCCGCGTAGTTGTCACGGGAGGCCAGCACCCCGCCGGAGCCGCGCAGCTCGGTCGCCGTGTAGGTGTTGAAGTCGCAGTAGCCGCAGCGGGTCGCGCAGTACGGGACGTGCAGATAGAAGCCGAGGGGGCGGTCGGCGGCGCCGGCGAGCGCGGACGCGGGGAGCGAGCCGTCGTCGGGGACAGGTTCGCCGTCGGGGAGTGCGGAAGGCATGTCCTCCATTGTCCCGCACCCCGGCGGACCTCCGTCCCGTCGTCCGCCGACCCGCTGTTCATCCGACCCGCTGTTCCGCCTGCAGCACCAGCAGTGCCAGATCGTCCTCCGGAGGCCGCTCCCCGAACTCGTGCACCAGCCGTGTGATCCGCTCCGCGATCAGGTCGGCGTCCAGCCCCACGCAGCCCGCCAGCGCGTCCGCGAGCCCGTCCTCGTCGTCGAACTGACGGGAGCCGCTGCGCCGCTCGGTCACCCCGTCGGTGACGCACAGCAGACTGTCGCCGGGCCGCAGCTCGAAGGTCTCACTCGTGTACGTCTCGTCCTCGACGACCCCGAGCAGGGTCTGCGGGCGCGCGGCCGTACGGACCTCACCGCCCGCCCCGAGCAGCAGCGGCAACGGGTGTCCGGCGGAGGCGAGGGTGCAGCGCACTCCGCCGTCGAAGGGCGCGAGCTCGCCGTAGAGAAGGGACAGGAAGCGGGTCTGCGGGCCGTCGCCGGGGAGCATGGGGCGGCCGCCCGAGGAGGACAGCGCCCGCGCCGCCGCGTCCGCGGACTCCGTCGCGTCGTCGAGGAGCAGCTGGTTGAGGCGGTCGAGGACGTCGGCGACGCGGTAGCCCTCGCGGGCCAGCAGCCGGAGCCAGGGGCGGGCCAGTCCGATGACCACGGCGGCCTCGGGACCCTTGCCCTGGACGTCGCCGACGGCGAAGCACCAGCGGCCGTCGCCGGCCGGGAAGAGATCGTAGAAGTCGCCGCTGGGCCCGCCCTTGTCGCACGGCTCGTACACCAGGGCACTGCGCACCCCCGGGATCTCGGCGACCGCGCCGGGCAGCAGGCCGCGCTGGAGCACCGCGCTGATGGTGGCCTGGCGGGCGTACTGGCGGGCCGCTCCGATGGCGAGCGCCACCCGGCGGCTGAGGTCCTCGACGAGCCCGGTGATCTCGTCGGGGAAGGAGACCAGCCCGGCCCGGCCGATGACGAGGGTGCCCAGCGGGCGGCCGCCGACCGTGAGCCGGTAGGCGAGCGCGGAGCCGCGCGTGCCGTGCGGGCCGAGCGCCTCACCGGGCCAGGGGAACGGCTCGGGCCCGGGATGGTCCGGAGCGGACGGCCACGGCGGCTCCTTCTCCAGTACCCGGCGCAGCTCCTCGATCCGGCTCTCGGTGCCGTGCCACACGCGGGCCAGCCGGGGCCCGGGCAGCACGCCCTCGCCCCAGCCCGCCCCGCCTTCCGCCTCACCCGGGCGAGGGGACCCCCAGCGTCCGGCGACCTCGTCCTCCAGCCACACGGCGCACCAGTCGGCCAGCCGCGGCACGATCAGCTGGCCGGCGAGCGCGGCGACCAGGTTCTCGTCGAGCTGGCCGGCGAGCAGGTCGGAGGCCTCGGCGAGGAAGGACAGGGCGCCGCGGTTCAACCAGTCGCGGTCCTGCTCGGATCGGGATACGGGCGAGGGCGAGGGCGATGTCTCGGGCGGCGCCTGGGCGGGTGCCTCGGTGACGCGGAACCTCCGCTGGTGCGTGCGCTCTCCGGCGGCCCGCTGTTCCCGCTCCGGTACGCGCTTCCCGACGGTCCGCTCCTGCGCCCGCTCCCCGACGGCCCGCGGCTCCCGCTCCGGTGCGCGCTCCCCGACAGCACATGATTCCCGCTCCTGCGCGTGCTCCCCGGCGTACGCCTGGATGCCGTCGCGGGCCTCCTTCCCCCCGGCCGGCAGCCGCGCCCACACCGTCTTGGCGCCCGTACGGTAGGTGATGCCCCAGGACTCGGCGAGGGCGGCGACCAGGCGCAGCCCACGCCCGTACTCCGGTGTGCCGTACGACGGTTCGGGCCCGCCGCCGTTCCCGGCCTCGCTGGAACCGGGGGTACCCCAGCGCGGGGCGCGTGCGGGATGGTGGTCGAGGACCTCGACGACGAGGCCGCCGGTGCGCGCCTCCAGGCAGCAGCTCAGCTCGACGTCGGTGCCCGCGTGCACGACGGCGTTGGTGACGAGTTCGCTGACGACGACCACGGCGTCGTCGCCCTGCCGGTCGGTGAGGAACTCCGTTCCGGGCAGCGCGAGTTCGGCCCACTCGGCGAGCGCGGCCCGTACCAGGTCCCGGGCCGAGCCCGGCGCGAGCGGACTTCCTGAGAAGGTGGCGCGGGTCTGCGCCGGGACGTGCGGGAGGGCGCCGCCGCCGGGCACAGGCGCATCGGACGCACGGGCAACGGACTCCCGTCGCACATGAATGGCCCCCATGTCCGTCTCCCCGAGCAGTTCGGACGAATACACCTCGGTCGCTGCGGACAGAGTGACAGACTGGCTACGCCCATAAGCGCCGAGTTACCGAAGTGGGCCGCCATGAGAGAGAACAGTGGTACGCCTGTGCTCGAAGAAGGACAGAAAGAAGCCGGGATTCGAGCATCGGATCTGCGCCCTCTGCTGGCCGCGATGACCGCCGCCCGGGACGGCGACTTCGCGAAACTGCCGGAGGCCGGCGACGGGATCGTGGCCGAACTGACGGCCGTCTTCAACCAGCTGGTGGATCGCAACCTCCACTTCACCGGCGAGGTCAACCGGGTGAAGCGGGAGCTGGTGCGCCTCGGCCGACTCGACGAGCGGCTCTCCCCCAGCCCGGGGCAGGGCTCGTGGACCTCCCGGGTCAACGACGTGAACCAGCTGCTCGACGCCCTGGTGGCCCCGGCCGCCAACGCGACCCGGGTCCTGGACGCGGTGGCCGGCGGCGATCTCACCCAGCGGGTCGATCTGCACGACGGCAACCGCCAGCTGCGCGGTGATCTACGGCGTCTGGGGCGGGCCGTGAACAAGATGGTCGACCAGCTCTCCCTGTTCACCGGCGAGGTGACCCGGGTGGCCCGTGAGGTCGGCACCGAGGGGCGGCTCGGCGGGCGGGCCAAGGTGACGGGTCTGTCCGGCAGTTGGCGGGATGTCACCGAGGCGGTCAACACCATGGCGTCCCGGCTGACCGCCCAGGTGCGTGACATCGCCCTGGTGACGACGGCGGTGGCCCGCGGTGATCTGACCCGCACGGTCACCGTCGAGGCGACCGGTGAGCTGCTCGAACTGAAGCTCACCGTGAACACGATGGTCGACCAGCTCTCCGCGTTCGCCGACGAGGTGACGAGGGTCGCCCGCGAGGTCGGCACCGAGGGGCAGTTGGGCGGCCGGGCCCAGGTGCGAGGCGTGAGCGGCGTCTGGAAGGACCTCACCGACAACGTCAACTTCATGGCATCGAACCTGACCTCACAGGTGCGGAACATCGCGCAGGTGACGACGGCCGTGGCGAACGGCGATCTGAGCCAGAAGATCACCGTGGACGCGAAGGGCGAGATCCTGGAGCTCAAGTCGACGATCAACACGATGGTCGACCAGCTGTCCGCCTTCGCCGACGAGGTCACCCGCGTGGCCCGCGAGGTCGGCACCGAGGGAAACCTCGGCGGCCGGGCCCAGGTGCGAGGGGTGTCCGGCGTCTGGAAGGACCTCACCGACAACGTCAACTTCATGGCGGACAACCTCACTTCGCAGGTCCGCAACATCGCGCTGGTGTCGACGGCGGTGGCCCAGGGCGATCTCGGCAAGAAGATCACGGTCGAGGCGAAGGGCGAGATCCTGGAGCTCAAGTCGACGATCAACACGATGGTCGACCAGCTGTCCGCCTTCGCCGACGAGGTCACCCGCGTGGCCCGCGAG